>CAZHOZ010000010.1:0-13438 GCA_964533895.1 uncultured Candidatus Saccharibacteria bacterium
AGACCCTAACCCAACTAATGAAAACCTGGGTGGGTACGCATGCGCAGAACAAGCATTTGCCAAACTTTTGGCCGAGCTTGAGTAACCAACAGCTAGCCAAGCTTCTAAGTGGCTTGTTTGCCGGTGATGGCTGGATAGAAAAGGGGAGTGTTTGCCTGGGTACGGTGAGCAAGGAACTGGCTTCTGACGTACAGATGGCTCTTTTGCGTTTTGGGATTCAAGCGCGGGTACGTACCAAGCGGGGTAGCTATCAAGGTCGACCGCATCTATCGTGGATAGTAGCAATATATGGGTATCAGGCTAGACAGGTATTCGCGCGCGAGATTGGTTTCGCGCTGCCGCGTAAGGATCGGACTCTGGCGAAGAGTCTGAACAAGAGAGTTGTGGTGAATACGAACGTTGATATCTTCCCGCTGAATGCGACGGCTTGTCGGCAGATCATGGCGGACTATAAAATCACACAATTAGCTTTGGCGCAGGAGCTGGGGGTAAGTCGATCTTTGGTCAGTCTGTATTTGAGTGGTCGGCGTAAGCCATCTCGAGTCAAAGCTGTGCGGCTCTTTGCGATTTGGTTACGATATGCTCGAAGGCAAGCTGATCAGGCGCGTATTAATCAGTTGACGGCTTGGATGTATCTGGCTAATCTGATGTGGTCGCCGATTCGGAGTATTCAGCGTCAGTCGGTGCGAGATGAGATCGTATATGATTTGGCGGTACCAAGCTGCCAGACATTCCTTAGTGGTGATGGCGGGTATTTTGTGCACAATACCTTCACTATGGCAAATCTGGTAGCAAAAATAAACCGCCCAACGTTGGTGCTCTCGCACAACAAAACGCTAGCCGCCCAACTGTACTCGGAGTTTAAAGAGTTCTTTCCCGATAACGCAGTGCATTATTTTGTGAGCTATTTTGACTACTATCAGCCGGAAGCGTACATTCCGCGGTCGGATACCTACATTGAAAAAGACTCGGCCATCAACGAAGAGATCGATCGACTGCGTTTGGCGGCCACCTCGGCGCTGCTCTCGCGTAAGGATGTTCTTATTGTGGCATCGGTGAGTTGTATTTATGGCATTGGTTCGGTAGAAGATTTTGCCAATATGTCGATACCGGTGAAAGTCGGCGAGATAAAAAAACGGGATAAGTTTTTGCGCCTCTTAACAGATATTCAATATCTGCGCAATGACCAAAACTTTCAGCGTGGAACTTTCAGGGTGCGTGGGGAAAATATTGATGTTATTCCCGCAGATGGTGAGGAGGCGTATCGAATTCAGTTTTTTGGTGACACGGTGGAGTCGATCACGAAACTCACTCCACTGACGGGTGAAGTATTGGAGAGACCAAACGAAGTTACGATCTTTCCGGCCAAACATTACGTGGCACCAAAGGAGCAAATCCAGAAAGCGATGGGGCAGATTCGAAATGAGGTGGCGGAGCGAGTGGCGTGGTTCAAATCACAAGAATTATATCTGGAAGCCCAGCGCATTGAACAGAGAGTGAAATATGATCTAGAAATTTTGGAGCAAACTGGCTATGTAAAAGGGATTGAAAATTATTCTCGCTACCTGACAAATCGTGAGCCAGGCGAGCAGCCAGCCACGCTTTTGGATTATTTTCCTGATGATTTTTTAATGATGATTGATGAAAGCCACATCACCGTGCCGCAGGTACGTGGTATGTTTAATGGTGACCGGGCACGTAAGGAGATTCTCGTGCAGCACGGCTTTCGTTTGCCGAGTGCACTCGATAACCGTCCATTAACTTTTACGGAGTTTGATCGTCACATCAATCAGGTGGTGTATGTTTCGGCGACACCAGCAGACTATGAACTTTCACGTTCGTCTCAAGTTGCCGAGCAGATTATTCGCCCGACCGGCCTTTTGGATCCGGAGATTGAAGTGAGGCCGGTGGAGCATCAGGTGGACGATCTTATTGCCGAAATTCGCCAGCGTGTGAAAAAGGGGCAACGCACGTTGGTGACGACACTCACCAAGCGGATGGCTGAAGATCTTACCGAGTATCTGGCAGATATCGGCGTGAAAGTGCAATACTTACATTCTGAAGTGCATACTTTGGAGCGCACCGATATTTTGCGGGATTTGCGCCTGGGCGTGTACGACGTGCTGGTGGGAATTAATTTGTTACGTGAGGGTTTGGATTTGCCGGAAGTATCGCTGGTGGCAATTATCGATGCCGATAAAGAAGGCTTTCTACGCAGTGAAGCTAGTCTGATCCAGACGATTGGCCGGGCAGCTCGCCATGTGGAGGGTAAAGTTATTATGTACGCCGATCAGGTAACTGGATCGATGCGGGTGGCGATTGAGGAGACTAACCGTCGACGAGAGAAGCAAACGGTGTATAACCAGGTTCACGGCATCACACCACAGGGCATTCAAAAAGCGATTGCTGAGCGTATAGTGGAGGAGCGCGAGGCTGAGCTAGCTGATGTTCAGGCCTTAGATCTCACGAAAATTCCAAAGGATGAGCTCAAGCATCTTGTGAAGCAGCTAACCGAGCAGATGGAAATGGCAGCGGCGAACCTGCAATTTGAAAAGGCGGCCGAGTTACGCGATCAGCTTGCTGAGATTCGTGATTTTCAGGCTGGTAAGGAGATTCGGAAAAAATGAATCAATATAATCCGGAAAACTATCCACCAGTTGAAGATGAGAAGACACAAGAGAACCCCAGGCTCGCGAAGGAGTTAAAAGCTATGTTGAAAGAAGATAAAGCTTGGGAAGATTACAAGGGTTATGGTGAGGAGTATGAGGGTGAGAATGCCGAGCGGGTGCGCGATGGGAAAATAAAAACTTATCGGTGGGAGGATAAGCTCACTATGGTAGCGCAAATTAAGCTCGATTCTCAAGGCAAGGTGGTTGATGGACACGATCAAAATCCAGAAGCCCAAAGCCACCGCGATACAGAGGCAGAGTGGCAACGCTATATGCAAGAAACGGCGGACGATCCAGCGAGCCGAATCGTATTAGTCGAGGGTGATCCGGTACGCTATCCGCACCCTAAAACTGACTCTGAGAGTGAGGCTAGCTCACGAGCTACAGCTATTACCGAGCGAGCTGATTCTGGTCTAGCCACGTGGCTCGCATCCGGTGAAGGAGTTTCTGTCGAGCGGGCAGAACCAGATAGGGCAGAGATGATTGAGCATATGCTAGAGGCTGGTCGTTCGACTGAAGAGATTGCTACTTATAATTTTCTGACCAATATTACAGAAAAGCTAGATCAGCTAGGTGATCAAGACTTGGTTATGGATGTGTATGGGAGCTTAGCTCTGGATGGAGTGGAAGGTTTTAGTCAGCTCAGCGATGAAGAAAAAGAGGCCATCATAGCTAGTGGTCAGCTACCACGGCTGGAAGCTCATGCTCGTGAGTATGCACTCGCTAAATTAAATCCAGTCTTAGAAGCCTGGGGTATAACTCAATTTAGTTTGGATGAGCAGGGTAGATTGCGACTGGCCGACATGAAGACGGCTGATATATGGAGAGATTTGCAGCAAGGTGAGCCGGGCAAAATATCTTCCGACAACATTGTATTTCGGGATAAGAAGATTTTTAGTAGCATTACTAACCAGATTCAAAAAGGCAAAAAGCCATTTGTAGTTTATGGTGGTTCGCACGTGGTGGCGCTACGTCCAGCTCTCGATGCATATTTTGGCGAGTCTGCCGAGGTGCGCACTCCCAAAGGTGAGCAGCCAGAAACGCAGGTTGCTCATCCGGAGCTTAATGCTCGGCTAGCAGAGCTAGACCCTTGGGTTGAGGCGGCTGACACGCTCTCACAGAGTCGGGTGATGCGTAACTATCTTGAAATGCTTATGAACACACCCAATGCACCGGTGGAAGCAACCACAATCAATGAAGCACTTGTCAGACTCAGGCAAGGTGTTGTCGACAAACGGACCTTGGAGTCACGTGTGCAAGCGGGGATATTACCCGAAGGTAGTGATGAGACGTATGAAACAATGGCAGCTCGTGTCAGTGAATCGATTCAGGTTGCTCTCAAAACGCTCCAGGATAGTCTTGAGGCTTTGAAGCAGTCACCTCAATATGCTAGAACTGCCGGAGAGTTAGAGGAGCAGGTTGTGGAGCAAATCATACGGGCTCGGGGGCGATGACAACTATAAAATAGTCGTGTTATACTAACTACAAAGTAAGCAAAAGAGGGTTAAAGTTTTATGGGATTTATGGGAGAACTATTTGGTGGTCACCCACATGAAGAAGTAGCTCAAGCGCCAGTGGTTGCCACACCAGAGCAGCCAGCGCATTCAGATAATGATGGCAGTCATGAGACTCCACCGGCGGCTGAGCATGGTCATGAAGACTTGGTGAAGCCAGCTGGTATGACAACTGTTACGGAGGGTGGGCCTGCGCCAGTTGATTTACGAGATGTGCATGTCGATCCGGCTGAGACACCCGAAGCTGATCCAGAAGCGGCTACTAAGTCAACCGCCGAAGCCGAAGCTGCATCTAGTGCAGACCAAGGTGTCGATACCGAAGTTACGCCAGAGCCAGTTAGTGCCGGAGAATTTTCCACCGCCGTGAAGGTGAATATCGATGGGCTAGAAAGCTCCAGCGAAGAAAGTAATAATTCCGACGAAGCTGTTCCGGCTAAATCGGCAACGGAAGAGTCACAGGCAGCCGAGACGACAGGCAACGATGTTGTCGAGTCGGATGACTCGGCACTTGATAAGCTCAAAGAGTGGCAAAAGAGTGATGCTGTGGGCGGTGCCGATAAATCGAGCGAAGAAGTGGAGCCTGCTGCTGAACCAGAAACACCTTCTGGAGAAACTCAAGATATCACCGAGAGTGCGCCCTCGGCAGTCGAAGCTGCAGATACAGCTCAGGCCGACACCGAGCCAGATAGTGAATCTGATAGTGAGCAGCCAGACGATTATGCGGCTAAGCTGGAAGCTGAAGCGGCTGACGAAGTGGCTGAAATTGATAAGGCAAAAGAAGAGGCTGATGCGGCTGCGGCGGAATCTAAGCCAGAGATTCAGGCAGTTGGGAGCGAAATCGCAGCTGAAACCTCAGAAGAAGATGAGCCTGCCCAAACCGAGGCAACAACTGAACTGCCAGTGCAGGAAGACACACCGTTTCCAGAGCTTGCAGCGGACGAAGAGTCAGAGAAATCAGAATCTGCTGATTTTGGTGGCACTGAAGTTGAAGCAGCTCCTGCTACTGAAGAGAAAAGTACAATTGGTGGAGCGGATGTACATCTTGATAGGGCTGAGTATGTCATTCCAGAGTCAGCCAAGGAAGAGTTGGAAACAGCCGCGTCTGATACAAGATCGGGTGAAACTACAGGTGCTGAAGTTATCACATTGTCTACCGAAAGACGGGCTGAACTAGAAACATCTGCGGCTAATTTAGAAAAAACTGCGCAATCAATACGCGACTTGCTGGATAGGGCCGCTTAAGTAAGACAATCTTGAATCAATAAAAATATAGACCCCATATTCTTATGTGTGTCTATATTTTTGAATAGTTTAACTACTTATTTTCGATACGCTCGGTAACTTGCCTGAGTGCTGGAGCCAGTGCCCTTAGACCATCCTCATCACCGGAGCGCGCCATTTCAGTGGCCGCGGCGAGTGTGGCAGCAGGATTTTTGCTGAGGGCGCTCAAGGCCTCAATACTCGCTTGTGCCTCTGGTGTGGTAGATTCTCGATCCAGGTTGCTTGTACTGAGCGCATCGTAGACACCAGGGGTAGCGGATTCTTGTGTCGGGGCGGTTGACGCACCAGCCTTGGTGGATTTTGCCATTGCTTCCCAATCGGGTTTTGGTGGCGTCATGCGCTGATCGGCTTGTTCAGTTGGCGTGGCGATAGCTGATGGTGCTTGCGCATAGGGATTTTCTGGTGGTTTTGGTGCGAAAGCAGCCATTGGGTCCGGAGCAGCCTCGACGGGGGTTGGGCTGGGAGCGGCTGCAACAGGCACCTTAAAAGCCTCCGCTGCGGCCGGCATAACGTTTGTTGGCACGGCTTCTTCTGGTGGCGCTAGTTGCTCGCCCGCACTTGGTACATTCTGGTCGAGTGGCTTTTGGTTGGCTTCCGCGTAGAGTCCGCCCGCAACCTTAGAGGCCTCACTACCGACTGAAATAGGTGGTGGCGGTCCTTGTGATACTGGTGCATCTGGTGCTGTTCCAACTGGTGGCATCTGCATTTTACTCCAAATTAGTTATGCTCTAGTATACCTGAAAACTGTTATGTAGTGCAAAAAACCGTTGTTGTGTGGGACTTGAAAAAAGTCTCAAACCTGAGTATAATCTCCCCCTAGTTTGGTAGATACTTACGAAACTATTTACCCGAGAAAGAGTGGATTATATGCACGACAAACTAATCATTCGCGGTGCTCGCGAGCATAATTTAAAGAATATTAACCTCGAAATTCCGAGAGATAAACTCGTCACTATCACCGGGCTATCTGGTTCGGGCAAGTCATCTCTCGCTTTTGACACTATTTATGCCGAGGGCCAGCGGCGCTATGTAGAATCCTTGTCGGCGTATGCCCGGCAGTTCTTGGGGCTGATGGAAAAACCGGATGTTGATCAGATTGAAGGGCTTTCGCCAGCTATTTCGATCGATCAAAAGTCTACTAGCCGCAATCCGCGCTCGACGGTAGCGACGGTAACCGAAATTTATGATTATCTGCGACTTTTGTTTGCGCGTATCGGCATTCCGCACGATCCAAAAACGGGCGAGGTGCTGACACGCCAAACTTCAGCCCAAATTATCGAAGCGGTTGAGGCGCATCCACAAGGAACGCGGATTGTGATTATGGCGCCAGTGGTGAAAGGAAAGAAAGGCGAACATCGGCATGTTATTGCTGAGTTGCAACGAGCCGGCTATCTGCGCGCTCGTATTGATGGTGATTTGGTTGATCTAGATGAAGATACCGAGCTTGAGAAGCAGAAGAAGCATACGCTGGAAGTGATTGTTGATCGTATGGTTGTTGACCCCGAAAGCCCCCAACGCTTGGCTGAAGCCGTGGAGCAGGCCTTAAAGCTCGGCGAGGGTGTGTTGATCGTGCAAGAGCACGAAACCGAAAACGAGCAGGTCTATTCCGAGCACTATGCTGCAACCGATTCGGGTTTTTCGCTATCCGAAATTGAGCCACGTTTGTTTTCTTTTAACGCGCCCCATGGGGCTTGTGTTAATTGTACTGGCTTGGGGTCTTTACGAGTGGTGGATTCGGAGCTTGTCATTCCCAATCAGCGCCTTAGTATTAACGAAGGGGCAATTCGCCCGTGGAGCCGCACCACTAGCCGCATGACGTGGTACACCAAACTTATGGAGGCGGTGGCAGCGGCTCATAGTTTCTCGCTCGATGAGCCAATTATGAGCCTGACGCACGAACAACTTATGAATGTGCTTTATGGTACGGGTGATGAAATTATAAAAGTACCTGGTCCGGGTGGGCGGACTTATTCAACAAAGTTTGAAGGTGTTATACCCAACCTTGAGCGTCGTTATCGTGAGAGCGATAGCGATTTTGTAAAAGGTGAAATTGAACGTTATATGACACACATGACCTGTCCGGCCTGTCGTGGTAAGCGTCTCAAACCTGAAGTACTGGCTATTACCGTGAACGATAAATCAATTGCTGATGTGACTGAAATGTCAGTCGAAAAAGCTCTGGAATATTTTACCAGTCTAACTTTAAATACGGTCGATTCTAAAATCGCCAAGCAGATACTGAAGGAGATTTGTGAACGCCTGACTTTCTTAAACGATGTTGGCTTAAATTATCTCACGTTGGATCGCTCGGCGAACACGCTGGCTGGAGGGGAGGCACAGCGCATTCGTTTAGCTACCCAGATTGGTAGTTCACTGATGGGGGTGCTCTATATTTTAGATGAGCCATCTATCGGGTTGCATCAGCGTGATAATGATCGTCTGATTGCGACTTTGAAGCGTTTACGCAATCTTGGTAATACCGTGATTGTGGTGGAGCATGATGAGGATACAATTCGAGCTTCCGACTATGTGGTGGATATTGGTCCAGCTGCTGGTGTACACGGCGGGGAGGTTATAGCTGCTGGTACACCAGATGAGGTAGCAAAAGAAAAAAGCTCAATTACGGGGCAGTATCTGTCTGGTGCGAAAAGGATTGCTGTACCCGCCAAGCGTCGTAAGGGCAACGGTAAGTTGCTTAAAATTATTGGTGCCACCGAAAACAACTTAAAAAATATTGATGTAGAAATCCCGTTGGGTAATATGACGGTAATTACTGGAGTCTCAGGATCGGGTAAATCTAGTTTGGTGAATGACATTTTGGCGCGCAAATTGAGTCAAGAATACCATCGTGCGCAGGAGCCAGCCGGCAAGCATTCACGCATTGAGGGTACTGATAATCTGGATAAAGTAATTGATATCGATCAGAGTCCAATTGGACGCACACCGCGTTCTAATCCAGCAACTTATACGGGTGCATTTACTGATATTCGTGATCTATTTGCGCAGGTTCCAGAAGCTAAGATCCGTGGTTACGCAGCCGGTCGCTTTAGTTTTAATGTCAAAGGTGGGCGCTGCGAAACCTGCAAAGGTGACGGTATTATAAAAATTGAGATGCATTTCTTGCCAGATGTGTATGTAACCTGTGAAACCTGTCATGGTAAGCGCTACAACCGTGAAGCACTGGAGATTACTTATAAAGATAAGACCATTGCCGATATATTAGAGATGACTGTTGAAGAAGCGACTGAGTTTTTTGCCAATATCCCAACGATTGCGCGCAAGCTCGGCACACTCAACGATGTTGGGCTAGGCTATATCCATCTTGGCCAACCAGCCACGACGCTATCGGGCGGTGAAGCACAGCGTATTAAGCTGGCGGCTGAGCTCTCGCGGAGAGCCACTGGCAAGACGATGTATATTCTAGATGAGCCAACGACTGGCTTGCACTTCGAGGATGTAAATCGATTACTGGAGGTGCTGCATCAGCTAGTAGAAAAAGGCAATAGCGTGCTCATCATTGAGCACAATCTCGACATCATTAAGTCGGCTGATTGGATAATTGATTTGGGTCCAGAAGGTGGAACGGGTGGCGGTACTATTGTCGCCGAGGGGACTCCAGAGGCGGTGGCTAAGATTGCTGCCAGCCACACGGGTCATTATCTTAAACGGCTTTTAATATAAAATACAATTTGCTAGATAGGTGTTAGTCACGCTATCATAAGCGTAATGGATACAAGCGACAACTCAAAACCTAAACGCCGCTCAATTTGGCGAGCTTATGCTCTCTTGGTGGCAGCGTTTTTCGCTCAGCTGTTTTTTGTTTGGCTGGTTGGCAAACTATTTCCAGACATTGCGTGTAGTGCATATGCTGAAGCTTCTTGTAAGCCGCGACCAACCACCGAAGGTCAAATGCTGCGACTCTTTTTGCCAGTTGTATTTATTCCTTTAGCGATTATGCAATTTAAGCAAGTGGTTATGTATGCTGGCGCGCTGCGTCCACTTAGAAAATTGGCCATATTGTTAAGTGCAAGTGTGGTGCTTATTGCGATGGTCTGGCAGCTCGCAGCAGCGATTGGAGCTTTGTTGGGCCGGTGGTTCGGGTAGATAGAAAGATGAAGCACCATGTGGGTCGTAGCGGACTCCAGCGCAACTATATCCCTAAAAAAAGGTTAGCAACCATTTTGGGGATCGGCTTAGTGCTGGTTGGAACGGTTGCGACTCTAGCGACATTTGCTAGCTCGAACCGGGTCGATACGCTTGTCGCGATTGGCGATGAGGCGGGCGGTTTTCGTAACGCACTGATTGCAATTAACCCAGCGAATGGTTATAAAATTGGTGCACTGTCAGCTCCGAGCTTGCCGAGCTTGAGTGGATGCTCGCCAACGCAGCCCAAGGCCTATCTATACGATATGTTTATCAATACATCTAGAGGTATCGCTGTTGCTGGCCTCAAGCCCTGTCAGGGGGGTCGCTTAAATACTGGTCAGGTGATTGCACGCTTTAATCTGGCCAGCATGCAATTTGATGACTACATCGATGGACCCAGTGAAGGCGTGGCAGCAGTTCAGTCAATTGATAATACCAGCTATGCCGCCTTAAATACAGCCGGCACCGAGGTTTGGCTGTATGCGCTGGAGGGGGGTGTTCGGCATAAGGTAGCACTTAGCGGGACGGCGACGCGCTTTGGGTCGGCTTTTGGCAATGTAATTGTGGCGTATGCTGATGGTACGGTTGAGAGAGTCAACCCAGCTAGTGGGGCAAAAGAAAGGCTTGGAAATGTGGGAGTGGCATTTCCCAGGCAGACTGGTATTGATGGCTTGCGTTTGTTGCAGGTTGGGGATACAGCCTACACGCTTGGGCAGTCTAGTTTGGTGGCAGTATCAGCTCAGGGTCAGGCTCAAGCGTATGCGGTGGAAAGCACTGCCACGAGTTTTGATGTAAACCCAACTGGCGAAGTTATCATGGTGACTACCGGCTGCCCTACGGGTGCAGGTTGCGTCCAAAATCCAAACCGCATGTATGCATTTCAGGTGGCAGCCAAGCAGTTCCAGCGCAACGCTCAGTTTGAATACTTACCATTACAGACATCGCCATCGCGGATCCGTTTTGATTCGGTTGGGAATAATATCTATTTTGATGGAGTTGTCTCGGGCGCAAATGGAGTTGGGCAGCGCTTTGCTTTTTCGCTGGAGCTAAATAACACACAGCTACTATCGGCACGGATTGCATTACCCTCATCGTCTTGGTTACCGGTGGGGATCGATGCCAATAATCTCAATCTAGGTTCGCAAACACCAGCGGTAGATGTGCCGTCAGATGTACCAAAGGGCGGCGGCATCGGAACGGGCGGGATTGGTGCAGCTCCCATTCCCATCGATGAAATTGAGCGATTATTGGGGATGTCGATTTGGGAAATAGATTGGTCGAAGGTGACTGATGAACAAATTCGAGCTTTTGGGTATGATCCGGCTGAAGTACGACGCTATATCGCACAGCTACGCTTGCAAGCTGGTAGTGCCGCTACCATTGGTAACAGCGACACAATAACCTGTCGGCTTGGTTCCACTGTAGGGGCAGATCAGATTGCGGCTATCGAGAGTATGCTTGGCGTATCGCTTTTGCAGTTTGATTTTGATCAAGTGACCGATGAGCAAATTCGCACTTTTGGATATGACCCGGCTGAAGTGCGTAAACTTGTGGCGCAATACAAGCAGAACGCCACGGCGTCTACGCAAAATGGTGGTGATCCGTGTGCTAATACCTACACGCAAGACGCCTTTGTGGTGGCTCAGGGCTCGGACAAAGCCGCCGTAGCAAATGGCATGGTTACACAAGTGACTGCACAGGCAAAGTTGGATGTATTGAGCGGTGGGTGGCTAGTGAACCTGCGCTGGCAAGCTCCAGGTGGAGCGGCCAAATTTCATATTTATGGTCGTGATAACAAGACCAATAAGATCGAGCGTCAATTAGCTACTGTAGATGGATTGCAGCGTTCGGTAAAATTTGGTGGCTTTCGTCGCATCGCTTTACCAGCAATTCATGCGGCTGAATATACATTAGCGGTGGTTCCAGAGCAGGCCGATGGAAGTGTGGGGGTACCAACTGCAATTAAGACCAATGTGCGTTGTTATGTGTTGTGGTGTCAGGCTACAGCAGTAGCCCCATAAAAGAAGTCTCCCTCTAGCTTCTTTCTGATGTAAAAGCTAGAGGGAGTGGCCCCGCCAAGGGTTTGGACTTATCATAATTACAGCTCCTTACCTAGCGGGACGGGATGGATGGCGCAAGTGCGCCTGAAAGGCATCTTCATGATCAAAGATGATTACGAGGTCCTCAGATGTGAGACCATACTTCGAACGCATCATCTGAGCTTGGGCATTGGCACGCTCTCGTAGCGGCTGATTACCAAATCCGTGTTCATCGATTTGCTGCCAAATTTCGAGAAGCTGGATCAGGTCGGTTACAAGCTCTGAATTATCGCCGAAACGCCTCAGAAAAGCTGTCACGTCATACATCTCTGACATATTAACCTCCTTTCAATCTAGTAGGTGCTAACTTAAGGCGCATGTTACAATAAAAGTAAGAAAAAAGCAAGTAATAATATTGCATCATTGTATTGGATAATCAATATGTCTACACCAAAACACTTACAATCTAGGTTAAAAGAATTACCCACCAACCCCGGGGTTTATTTGTATAAGGATGCAACCGGACAGATCATTTATGTCGGCAAAGCCTCAATCTTGAAAAGGCGAGTGCGTTCGTATTTCACTAAAAAACATACCGATATTAAAACACCGATATTGGTGCAGAATATAGCTGGCATTGACTGGATTGTAACTGAGAGCGAAGTTGAGGCCTTATTCCTTGAAGCTGAACTGATCAAGCGCTATAAACCGCTCTACAATATGCGTGACAAGGACGATAAGAATTTTACTTATGTAAAAGTTACGGTGCAAGAGGATTTCCCTCGGGTAACGGTGGTACGTCGACCAGCCGATGATAAGGCTAAGTATTATGGGCCGTTTGTGTCGTCTGGAATGGTGCGCCAGGCACTGCGGTATTTACGGCGGATATTTCCATATTTCTCTGATTCACAAATGGTGCAGTCCTCGGCTTTGGAATACCAAATTGGTGTAGCCCCCAACCCGAGTATTTCGCGCACCGATTATCGTACAAATATCCGTCGACTTTGCTTGGTGCTGGAAGGGAAAAGTACCAAGTTGGTTTACGAGCTAGAGAAAGCCATGGCGACGGCAGCGCGGACTCAGAATTACGAGCTGGCGGCGAGTTTACGCGACCAATATATGGCCCTAAAGGGGTTGTCGCGCAAAAGCATTTTTGGGAGTCAGGAAGAGTTTGATATTACAATGGATCAGGCCTTGATGGGGCTTGTCGAGCGACTTGGGTTGCTAGCTGTGCCTCGACGCATTGAATGTTATGACATATCAAATTTTCAAGGAGGAGATGCGGTTTCAAGCATGGTTGTTTTTGTGAACGGAGCACCGGCTCAGAGGGAATATCGTAAGTTTAAAATGCGCAGCAAGGGACCGAATGATTTTGCGATGATGGCTGAGACGATGCGTCGGCGTTTCTCTGGTCGGCACACGGACTGGGCTACACCTCAGTTAATAATCATTGATGGTGGTAAAGGTCAGCTGGCGGCGGCAACTACGGTTTTGGATGAGTTAAAGGTTCGCGTTCCAGCAGTCGGTTTGGCGAAGCGACATGAGGAAATTGTGCAGCGCGCGAGTGACATTTCGACAGTGGCAAAAGTGCCGACAGGGGAATTACGTGAAGATGGTGAATTTCGAGTTATTGCTCTCAATCATACTAGTAAGACGTTGCAGTTACTGCAGAGAATACGCGATGAGGCTCATCGTTTTGCGATTACCTATCACACCAGTTTGCGCGACACTCGTACCAAGCGGAGTGTGCTAGATGCCATTCCGGGGGTAGGTCCAATGACTCGTAAAA
>CAZHOZ010000011.1:0-8301 GCA_964533895.1 uncultured Candidatus Saccharibacteria bacterium
AAGCGGCGGCTGATCAAATCGGTCGGACTGCTACTTTAAGTTTTTATAAAGTAGATCCAAAAAGCGAGCTGCCAACTCCGACTGAGCTCTCAGGTAAAGATCTAGAAAGTGCCACAGCCCAAATCGACCCTCAAACTGGCCAACCAATTATCACCTTTAAAATGCAAGCTGGAGAGGCGACAGACAAGTTTGCGCAGTTAACAAAGGATATTAATCAGACCGACGGTGCTCGTTTGGCGATTGTTTTGGATGAAGAGGTGCTTTTTAATGGCAGTGTATCTACGCCGATTTTGGATGGCCAGGGTCAAATGACTGGTTTCGAGACGGTGCAGACGGCTCAGCAGACAGCCGTCTTGTTAAATGCTGGCGCATTACCGGTACCAGTTGACCTAGTTAGTCAGCGAACGATAGGTGCAACACTAGGGGCTGAGTCAATTTCTCGGTCCATCATAGCCGGAGTGATTGGTATTTTAGCGGTAGTGATTTTTATGGTGATGAGTTATCGTTGGGCTGGCGTATTAGCATCATTGGCATTGGTGTTATATGTAATCTTCAATATTGCTATTTTCAAGCTATCTAGTATTACGCCGTGGCCAATTGTGCTAACGCTGGCCGGTATTGCCGGCTTTGTTTTGTCGGTTGGTATGGCTGTAGATGCCAATATATTGATATTTGAACGTATGAAAGAAGAACTGCGTTCCGGAAAATCTGTGAAAATCGCTTTAGACATTGGTTTTTCACGAGCCTGGAACTCGATTCGTGATTCAAATACCTCAACGCTGATTACGTGCTTTATTTTGTATAATTTCGGAGCCCCAATTATCAAAGGCTTTGCTGTTACGCTGGCGGTTGGGGTGGTAATCTCAATGCTGACAGCTATATCAGTGTCGCGTACCTTTTTGGGGCTGTTTGTGCGTACTAAGCTCGGTCAAAATCCACAGCGCTATAGTGGAGTTAAGTTGCCTTTACCTCAAAACAGTACTAAGGAGGTAGCAAAATGAATATTGTAGGGCGCAGAAGGCTATGGTTTGCCATATCGATATTAATTATCATACCCGGGGTTATTGCTTTAGCTCTTTGGGGTTTAAAACCCGGTATTGATTTTGCGGGCGGGCAGGTGATGGAAGTTGGTAAGGTGGCCGACATAGATAAGCTCAAGCAGGTTTTTGAATCTAACGGAGCGAGGGATGTTACCGTCACTACAACTGGTTCGAATACCATTCTAGTACGCTATCGGGATGCCGAAGGCAAAACTTCAGCCAATAGCAATGAAGAGCTTAAGCAGGCACTGGTGACTATTGGTGCCGAGCAGATTAGCTATGAGTCAGTTGGGCCTGCGGTGAGTCGGGATATTACGCGTAATGCGGTGATATCTGTGGCGCTAGCTGCAGCGGCGATTGTAGTCTTTTTGGCGATATCGTTTCGCAATACTCCTCCGCCAGTCAGTCCTTGGAGTTTTGGGGTAACTGCGGTACTTGCTCTCTTACACGATACGCTCGCGCTTTTGGGAATTTTTGCTATTCTTGGGCATTACTATGGTGTCGAGATTGATTCGCTTTTTATTACTGCCGTACTGACCACGATTGGTTTTTCGGTGCACGATACAATTGTAGTGTTTGATCGTATTCGTGAGAATCTCAAGCGTTACACGCATTCCTTTGATATTATCGTGAATGATAGTATTGTTGAGACGATTGCGCGCTCATTATCTACAAGTATTACGGTGCTCTTTACCTTACTTGCGCTACTCATATTTGGTGGCGAAACAATCCGTCTGTTTGTCCTGGCTCTTTTACTTGGTGTGCTACTGGGGACATACTCATCTATCTTAAATGCTGCGCCAATGTTGGTGGTTTGGAATAACTATAAGCTCAAAAGGCAAGCCAAGAAAAAACTTACTCCTCGCCCAAAACTGAAAAAAGCCTAAAGCTGGACTGCTTAGGCAGCATACAAGGAGAACTTTTTTAAGGACTCTTTACGACGTAGAGGCCATTTACCGCATCAGAGTCTTGCTTGTTTTCTAGGCTAGCGGTGAGTGTAAACTTAGTGCCGTCAGAGTTATAGCCGTATTTTATGATTACGCCGGTCTCTTCATTACTGAGGGGGTCATTTTTTATTTCACGTAGGTAGGGTGGATTTGAGCTGGTAAGAGCTGTCAGAACTTGAATGTCGTTGCCGACAGGATAGTTACCACTGCTTTTTTTATAGGCCGCAAGCGCGATGGCGATGGTATTAAGCGAGTTCTTACGTTCTTCATCACGATTAGCAGCTTCAGTAAGATTACTGGGTGTCGGGCTGGTGCTTGGAGTATTAGATGACGAGTTTGTAGATGACTGATTTTTTGTAGAGTTTTGCGGAGCTTTGAGTAAGTTAAAGCCTAAAAAGCTACCCAAACCGAGCAGAAGCACAATGGTAATGGCAACAATTATATAATTCATGCGCGAACCAGCGCTGTCTTTTTGTGGGGTAGCGGCGGCTGCCAGTAGAGCGTCAGCTCGAGTCATGGCGGCATCGGAGCCTGCCGGGACCGATTTTTCGGATGACGAAGCTGTGTTCTTCTCTGGTAAGTGAGTTGAGGGTGGTGTGTCATGCAAAGGTGAGTGATACTGTGGTTCCGGCTTATCTGGGTTTTCGAGTACTTCTGAGCCGCCCATATTCAACATATATGGGCTTGGCCGGTGCGGTTCATTGACTTCGACCACATCACTATCTTCAGCTTCCTTTAGATCGGTTGAATAAGATGGAGGTGGTGATTGTTGCATCGGAGCTTCAGGAATGGGTGCCGAAGCTGCTGTTGGCTCGAGTTGGTTAGGTTGCTCTAGGCTGCTGTCAGGCTCAATGGCAGACTCAAGTTCGGGAGTGTGCAGGGTCTGTAGCCGTTTTTCCAGTCGACGACGGTATTGCGAGGAGCTTCGGTGGTTGATGATCCGAGGAGCTTCGGTGGCTTGTGGGGGTGTATGGGGCTGATGCTCAGAAGCAGGCTCACTCATCCTTGGCCTTTCTGGCTGATGGGTAAAAAGGAGATCATCCAGTCCTCGGGGAGCTTCTAGGTTGCCTGGGGTTACGTGGTCAGTATGAGCGTGGTGATTGGGTGGAGTAGTAGTGTCTTCATCATGACCTGGAGTGTGATTGTGGTGCCGGCGCTGGAGGTAGCCACAGTTAACGCAAAGATTGCCAACTTCAGAGCTGGCGAGTTGAGAGAAGCATTGAGGGCAGGTGGGATGCATATTCTATAAAGTTGATTGCTTTTACTATGTGCCTATATTGTATCAAAGAAAGTTATGCTTAAGCTATTGTAAAAAATACTGTTGCAATTTACACTATAGAAAGATATTAAAATGTAATTAAAAAATAATCTTAAAAAAGAAAGATATAACGTTAGAAAAACAATGCTTCAATACTTCATTACATCAAAAACTCGACGTAAAATTATTACTGTTTTCTCTAAATACCCGGATTATCGCGTACATGTTCGTGGGCTCGCAAAGCTGATACGTGAGGATCCGGGTAATGTTGCGCGTGAGCTCGAGCGTCTTCATCGTATTAAGTATGTTTCTAGTGCTAAACAGGGAAACACAAAACTTTATTGGGTAAATCAAGACTTCTCAATATATAAAGAACTTCAGAGTATTGTGCTTAAAACAACCAGGAAGACAAAATAATATGCTTAAAAAAAGTCAGCTTACGATCAAAAAAATTATGCGAGATTTGCGTCGTTATGAAGCTCAGTCTGGCATGAATCACGATGCCATAATGATTCGTTCGGTGCGCTCATATCATTCTGAGCGGCCAATTGGCTTTAAATCGCGCTCAAGCCACTCCTACTTTGTTCGGTAGCAATACGATATAATTACCTCCAGATGGAGCAATACGGAAGCGTACATTGGCGCATACCCAATTTCTCGCATGTGGAAGTTGCAGATCTTGCGACACATATTGTGAGCACGCGTGGTAATCGACCGCGAGATTTTTTTAGCCTAGATTACTTATCCTTAGAGGATCCATTTAATCTTGCCGATATGGAGCCGGCGGTGGATCATTTACTGGCCGTGCGGGAGCGCAAAGGACGAGTTGCCGTGTACGGTGATTATGATATTGATGGACTAACAGCCACCGCGTTGTTGCTTGATGCCCTCAACACATTTGGTTTTGATGTGGTGAGTTATATCCCAGATCGATTTGAGGAAGGCTATGGCTTGCATACCCCAGCCTTAAAAAAACTCTACTCCGAAGGCATTGATACGGTTGTAACGGTGGATTGTGGTATTTCAGCTAGTGAAGCAATTCGAGAGGCAGCGACAGATGGATTGCACATCATCGTTACGGACCATCATGCGGTTCCAGAGCTGGAGCCGGTTGATGCGGTGGCACTCATCAACCCCCTGCGTAAAAGCAGTCGGTATACCGAGCGGTCGCTGGCTGGTGTTGGGGTGGCGTTCGCGCTGGTGCGGGCTTTGCAAAAACGAGATCCAGGTAGTATGCCGCCCGGTCAAGAAAAATGGCTGCTTGATCTGGTTGCATTGGGAACTATTTGCGATGTCGTACCTTTGGTTGGTGAGAATCGCCTTCTTGCTCGGTATGGGCTTCAGGTGGCGCGGAAGAGTCGGCGTCCGGGCTTTCGGGCCTTGGCTCAGGTGTGTAATACCGATTTGACACGGTTATCAGCCAGTGACTTTGGTTTTCGATTTGGGCCTCGCTTGAATGCAGCCGGGCGATTGGAGCACGCGCGAATAGCTCTAGGTCTTTTAGAGGCTACAGAACCAGTGGCTGCGCTGAGGGCTGCCAAACAGCTAGATGAATTAAATCGTGTCCGTCGCCTTTCAACTGAAAAAATACAGACCCAGGCTTTTTGTGAAGCTGAGCGTTACGCAGCGGATTCAATTCTAGTGCTCTCAAGTCCGGATTGGTCGCATGGGGTTGTGGGGTTGGTGGCAAGTCGGGTGGCCGAACGCTTTGGTAAGCCAACCATCATACTGCAAGAAGAGGGGAAGTTCTCGAAAGGGTCAGCTCGTAGTGTGGGGGATTTTTCAATTATCGAAGCATTACGTGCTTATGATGATTTATTCGAACGTTTTGGTGGTCACCGTGCTGCAGCCGGTATGACACTACGCACCGAGCGCATTGATGATTTGCGCAAAGGGCTCAATACGGCTGTAACGGCGGAGAATTTACAACAAATGCAGCGGGAAGTGGTAGCGGACCTTTGGTTGCAGGCTGAGTTTATATCGCTTGGCGGGCTTGAGCAGCTTGAGTGGCTCGAGCCGACGGGCCAAGCGAATCCAGCACCTATGTTTTATGCGCACGTCAAGCTGGAGGGAGTAAAATTAGTTGGACAAAAAGGTGATCACGCTCAACTCTTCTTTGATGTTGATGGTCGCACTCAACGCGCCATTGCCTTTCAAGCTTCTCATAAATGGCCATTTCTAGAGTCTGGTGCAGACGTTGAATTACTGGTTGTTATTCGTGCCAACGAGTGGCAGGGCGTCCAGCGGGCCCAACTGGAGGTAGTGGACGCACGGGAGTATTGTAGTAATGGCTAGATTGACGGAGCCGGTCGCTTTGAGCCAGATGAAGCGTTTCTCAAAAAAAGAGCAGAAATTGCTAGATCGAGCATATCAGCTAGCTAAAAAGGCGCACACTGGTCAGAAACGCAAAACTGGAGAAGCCTATATTGCTCATCCGGTGGCAGTGGCACAAATCTTGTATTCGTGGCATTTGGACGCACCAACGGTCGAAGCAGGGCTTTTGCATGACGTCGTTGAGGATACTAAAACAACACTTAGTGAGCTCGAAGCTGAGTTTGGTCATGAGGTAGCTCGCATTGTTGATGGGGTGACGAAGATTGGCCAAATACGAGAATCAAGAGTAGAACTCAACAGCACTAGGTCTCTGGAGAATATTCGCAAGCTGCTTGTAGCGATGGCTCAAGACGTACGCGTTATTTTAGTCAAGCTTGCTGATCGTTTGCATAATATGCGAACTCTAAAGGCATTATCACATGAAAAACAGTTACAAATAGCGCGCGAAACGCTCGATATTTATGCTCCGATTGCCGATAGGTTGGGCATGGGGGACGTTAAAGCCGAATTAGAAGATTTGGCTTTTGAAATTCTTGAACCCAATGCGTATCGAGCACTTAAAAAAGAGGCAACCCCAAAAATTGCTCGTGGACGATTAGCTCTTGAAAAAGTTGTTACAACTATCCAGGCTGAACTTGATTTGCAGAAGATAGACGCAACAATTGAGTTTAGAGTAAAACATATTTATAGTTTGCATCGAAAACTTGCGAAGTATGATCATGATTTTGCTCGCATTCGAGATTTAATTGCCCTGCGTATTATTACGCATAATATTGAGGAGTGTTATCGGATACTAGGTGTGATTCATAGTCTGTACCCACCGTTACCGAATTACATTAAAGATTATATTGCGGTACCTAAGCCGAATGGCTATCAGTCTATTCATACAACGGTTTTGGGTAATCAAGATGTATTTGAAGTGCAGATTCGAACGAAAGTAATGCACGAGTACGCTGAGCATGGCTTAGCCGCACACTTTCATTACGATGGGCAAAAGAACACTCAGGCCTATTTGAGTGGTGAAACACCAACACTTTCAAAGAAATATAAATGGATACAAAATTTACTCGATTGGCAAGAACAACTTACGGATAGTAGAAAATTACAGGAGGGATTTAAGCTAGATCTATTTAAAGAGCGCATTTTTATTTTCTCACCAAAAGGAGATTTATATGACTTACCACAGGGTGCCACGCCGGTAGACTTTGCCTTTCAGGTGCATACTCAGCTTGGTCTGTCATGTCGTGGAGCTAAAGTAAATGGCCGTATCGTATCGCTCGATCAGCCGTTAGAGAATCGTGATATTGTCGAGATTTTTGCATTTTCTAAGGAATCTAAACCGAGTCGAGACTGGCTAAGCTTTGTAGTGACAGCAAAAGCGCGCTCACAAATCAAAAACTGGTTTTTACTTGCTGATCGCACCGCTGAAGAACAACAAGGAAGAGACATTCTGGATGAGCAGTTGCAGCGGCAAAACCGCGATCCTTGGAATCACTATAAGCCGGGGCTGCGCAAGGAAGTTGTGAAGCGTTTGCGCTATGAGGATGAGATAAGCCTATTTGTAGCAATTGGTGAGGGAGTATTGCAGCCAAGTGAGGTTTTACGGGAGCTGCTTTACAAGCCAGCGCTTATTCGTCAACAGCCTGAAATTGTTGAAAGTCTCATGCGTCGTGCGCGTACTGCCCGACCCGTTCCGTTGATTCCGGGAATTGAGCGTCAGCAAGTCACCAGGGCTGGTTGTTGTGCGCCGCGTTATCCCGAGCGTATTGTTGGTTTTGTGAGTCGTCTGGGGGTATTTCGTATTCATCTAGAGAATTGCTCAGAAATTGCTTTGCAGCGGGATCGCTGCGTGCCGGCTTACTGGTATTACGACTCTTCGGATCGTATTCGCGTGCAAGGTGACACGGCGATGACGGCATCAATACTGAGGGCGATTTCACAGCATCTACACGCCTTTGATGCTCGAGCAAGCTCAATAAAAGAGAGCACTGTGCAGTCGGGCGTACAGTTTGATGTTTTGCTTGCCCTGGTGCGTATGGATAAGCTACCGACTTTAGTGCGAGCACTACGACGTGTACCTGGGGTTACTAGTGTTGAACACTCAGTTCATTCTCGGCGCTAGACTCTTGTATTCTGCCCTGCTATCTGGTACTATCTTGAGGTCTATGTTACAAGTTGAACGCAAAGAAGAAGAATCGTTAGAAAGTCTAATTCGACGTTTTAATAAAAAGGTCACTCAATCTGGCCTGATGACGTCTGCTCGTCGTAAGAAGTTTTATGAAAAACCTCTTACAAAACGTGCCGAGCGCGAAATCGCAATCCGTAAACGTATTCGCAAAGAGCAGAAGACTCGCGAAGCTTTTGCAATCCGAGGCTAATACACGAATGAACCTGGAGAAAACTCTCGAAGCTGATTTGCTAGAAGCAATGAAGGCTCGCGATGAGATACGCGTCCAGGTTTTGCGCTTGGTAAAAGCTGCACTCAAAAATCAATCGATTGAGGTTAAGGGTGATCTCACTCCTCAACAGATGCTAGCAGTACTTCAAAAAGAGGCAAAAAAACGGCAAGATTCTATCACACAATATCGTGAAGCTGGCCGTGATGATTTGGTACGGCAAGAAGAAGCTGAATTGGAAATTCTTGACTCGTATTTGCCTGAACAAGCTTCAGATGAAGCTATGCGCGCCGCAGTAAAGGCTGCGGTGGCCGAAGTAGGAGCTA
>CAZHOZ010000011.1:8311-12601 GCA_964533895.1 uncultured Candidatus Saccharibacteria bacterium
CTAGTCCTGCCGCTATGGGTCAGGTGATTGCGCATGTGCGCGAGCAATTTTCTGGGGCTGTCGATGGCGCTACCTTAGCGGCGATGGTGCGCGAAGAGCTGCAAAAAAACGCATGAGCGTACGACTCTATATACCCGATGAGTTGCCTGAACAAATCCAGCCAAGTTGGCTTGAGGCTATTTTTCAAATCTGGCTCGAAAAAATGCAGCCCAAGTTGGATGGTGATGTGCTGCTGCAGGTTGTTTGCCGCGAGGAGATGCAGCATTTGGCGAGTGTGCATTTAGGCAAAAGTGAAGCGACCGATGTCCTGTCATTTAACTACACGCCGCCATTAGTCAATGGATTGGAAGACAAGGTTTCTGGTGAGATAATTATCTGTGAAGATGTGGCGCAAGAAAACGCCATCAGGTTGAAGACAACTTTTGAGCTGGAGTGCGTGACGTTATGTGTGCATGGCTTGTTGCATATCGCAGGGCTGGACCACGCAACAGAGAAGCAAAGACACCACTTTGAAGAGGAGACGCGTGCTATTATGGGAGCAGGAGGTCTAAAGGCAGTATCATTATGGTCGGATTAGCTAGTTTTCGTCATGCGCTGCGCGGTTTACGTATGGTTGTGGCGCGCGAGAGAAATGCAAAAATACATGTCGTGGCTGCCATTTTGGCGTTAAGCACAGCGTTTATTTTGCGCATCTCCTGGCTTGAGTTAGCTTTAGTAATTGCGATGATTGCTCTGGTATTTTTTGCTGAGGTGGTCAATACTGCCATTGAGAAGTCGCTTGATACGATGGCAACTGAAAATCATCAGGTGGTAAAGGTGGTGAAGGATATGACGGCTGGTGGTGTTTTGGTAACGGCAATTGCTGCAGTGTTTGTGGCTGGCTGCATTTACATTCCGGCTCTGATGAGGATGTTTTAGCGATGATTATTTTGTTTGGTAAGCCTGGAGCCGGGAAGGGCACCCAAGCCGATTTGTTGGTGCGCGAAGAGAATTTTGTCTTGGTTGGAGCCGGTGAGCTGTTGCGCGAGGCAGCACGGACTGACCAAGATGTGGCGGCAGCTATTAATGCCGGTAAGTTGGTGGGCGGAGATGTGCTCTTTCCGCTTATTGCCGAGCGTCTCCAGCGTTATGGACATAAACGTATCATATTAGATGGTTTTCCACGCGATAAAGACCAGGCTGGTTGGTTAAAAGCGCAATTAGACGAAAATCCACCAGAGAAGATTGATTTAATTATTTTAGAGATTAGTGATGATGAAGTGCGAGACCGCCTGGCTCGACGTGGGCGAGTAGACGATACGGCAGAGGCGATTGCTATGCGGCTGAAAATTTATACCGAGGATGTTCTGCAAGCTGTTGCTCTGCTGGGTGAGTCGGCTGAGGTTCATTATGTTGATGGGGCTGGGACGGTTCTCGAAGTGCATGAGCGTGTCCTCCAGGTACTTGATGGAGGTGGAGCATGAGAACTCAGGTAAAAACCACACAAGAAATTCGCGATATGCGTGCAAGTGGGAAAATCTTGGCAACAATCTTAGCCGAGCTTATGGATCGTGCAAAAATTGGCATGAAAACACGTGAGATAGATGCTATGGCGCGTAAGCTCCTTGAGAAACACGGCGCAGAGGCGGCTTTCTTGGGGTATCGTGGGTTTACGGGGGCTATCTGTATCTCCATAAATGACGAGATTGCACACGGTATTCCGGGCGATCGGGTTATGGAAGCTGGCGACTTGGTGCACTTTGATTTTGGCGTACGCTATAAGGGCATGATTACAGATGCCGGTCAAAGCTTTGTGCTGGGTGCTAAACCAAGCGAGGATCAGGATCGACTGCTGAGGGGCACACAGAAAGCGTTAGACGCAGCAATTGCTTTGGTTAAAGCTGGTACACGCACAGGTGATTTGGGTGCTGTTGTGGAGAAAACTTGTGAACAATACGATCTTAAAGTAGTGTACGAGCTCTGTGGTCATGGAGTTGGGCATGGCGTGCATGAGGAGCCGACCATTATGAATTACGGAACAAAAGGTACGGGTGAACGTTTGCGGGCCGGCTGGACGGTAGCGCTTGAACCGAATGTATCGCTCGGAGATCATGAAATGTATTTGGCAGACAATGGTTGGACATGGATGACTCAGACCGGTTCATTGGCAGCACAATTTGAACATACAGTACTTGTAACAGATAGAGGATCAGAAATATTAACTGCCCTTGAGGCATAATTGTATATAAAAAGTACTCAGAATCTTATCGTATACATAATTTGCACTTTATAATCAGCCTAGTATACAATTTTTGTATGCAAGGATATTTTAGTCAATTAGAAAGTTGCGCATAATGGCGGCGAAGCGCGAAGCCACGTATGTTGGGCTTGATATAGGCACCACTAAGGTGGCTTGTGTGGTTGGGGTGGCTCAGCCTGATCGACCAGATGTATCTATAATGGGGCTGGGCTCTGTTCCGACTACTGGCGTGAAGCGGGGTGTTGTAGTGGATCTTGAGGATACCGTAAGTGCTGTTACAACTGCGCTCGAAGAGGCCGAGAGAATGAGTGGTACGGTTATTGAGCGCGTTACAGTGTCAGTTGATGGTAGTCATATTCAGAGCTTAAACTCGCGTGGTGTGATTGCTGTAAGTCGGGCTGATAAGCAGATTAGTCGTGAAGATATGACACGAGCAGAAGATGCTGCTGCTGCGCTGTCGCTTGAAGCAAATCGAGAAATTTTGCGTGTAATTCCACGTTCGTATGTTGTTGATGGGCAGGGTAGCATTGTAGATCCATACGGCATGACCGGTGTTCGTCTAGAGATAGATACGCATATTATTACCGCCTCGATTCCGGCAATGAAAAATCTGGACGACGCAGTTCACAGAGCAGGGATTGTATCGAATGGCTATATTATTACTCCGCTCGCTTCGGCGCGTGCTTGTTTAACAAAACGCCAAAAGGAATTGGGTGTTGCCCTAGTGGATATCGGCGCTGAAACAACTGGAATCGCTATTTTTGAAGATGGGAAAATTAGCTACACCAGCATTATACCCCTCGGGAGTAATCATATTACAAAAGATTTGAGCCATGCTTTGCGTACCACTATGGATACTGCTGAAAAAATTAAATGTCAGTTTGGGGTTGCTCAGAAGCCTAAGCCCAAAGACACAAGTCGTCATGATCTATCAGGCATTGGTATTCGGGGTACAATTTTAGCTCGTGAGCTGAATACCATTATTGAGGCGCGTTTGGCAGAATTTAGCGAGCTGATTCGAAAGGAGCTTGAAAAAGCTGATGGTGGGGCAACGATGCTCGCTAGTGGAATTGTGCTGACTGGAGGTGGTTCTAAGCTTTCAGGTCTATCTGACTATATGGAACAGCAGCTTGCATTGCCTGTGGCTTTGGGGCAGGTGCGATCTATTAGCGGAATCATTGACCGCGTAAAGGATCCGGCTTACGCCACAGCGATCGGCCTCATGCTTGAAGATTTAGAAAAACCTCAGTCTGCGCGAAGTATTAATGACAAGCTCAGTCAGGCCTTTAGTAAAGTACGCTCAGTATTTAAGGGCTTTATTCCTCGTACTTCATAGCTATCTAGGATATAAAAAGACATTCAACAAGTTACTATTTGATGGGCTGTACTAGTATTGTGTTCGAAAATTATACCTATATAATTCGAACACAATATTTGACTTACTGCGAACACTACATTTATACTGGGAGCAAGTGTGAAGTTATTTCACAAGTAATATATGGGTGTGGCAAGGATTGGCGGTGTGGGCCGTATAATCAACCAAGTCAAGGAAGGGTGCTATAATGGCAGAAGTTCTACCAGAGATTGAGGCATTTGCTCGAATAAAAGTTATTGGCATAGGCGGCGGTGGCGGAAATTCGCTCAATCGTATGATCCAATCAAAAATTCGTGGCATTGAATTTATCGCAATCAATACTGACGCCCAGGCCTTGCATTACAGCCAGGCCAATAAGAAGATACATATCGGTAAAGAGACTACTCGCGGGCTCGGCGCAGGTGCAAATCCCGATATTGGGGCGCAGGCTGCTGAAGAAAATGAAGATGAGATTTATGCGGCTCTAAAAAATTCTGAAATGGTTTTTATTACAACCGGAGAAGGTGGTGGCACTGGCTCTGGTGCGGCACCAGTTATCGCCCAAATTGCTCGAGATGTTGGCGCCTTAACTGTCGGAATCGTTACTCGTCCGTTCAAGTTTGAAGGTGATCGTCGACGTAAAATTGCCGAAGAGGGTATCCAGCGACTCAAAGAGAAGGTAGATACGCTTATTGTC
>CAZHOZ010000011.1:12611-13405 GCA_964533895.1 uncultured Candidatus Saccharibacteria bacterium
AAACGATCGCATACTGCAGATTATAGATAGGAAGACGTCGTTATTGGATGCGTTTGCAACGGTTGATGACATTTTGCGCCAGGGTGTGCAGGGTATTTCGGATTTGATTACAGTAAATGGTCTGGTGAACTTAGATTTTGCAGACGTGGAAGCAATCATGCGTGATGCTGGATCGGCTCTCATGGGCATCGGTGTTGGTAATGGAGACAATCGCGCCGTTGACGCCGTGAAGCAGGCCATTGATAGCCCACTCTTGGAGGTGTCAATACAGGGTGCTAAAGGGGTGATGATTAACTTCACTGGTGGTCGAGATATGGGTATGCACGAGATTGAGGAAGCGGCACAGCTGGTGCATAACTCGGTTGATACCGATGCCAATATTATTTGGGGTATGGTAATCGATGAAAATATGAATAATGAAATCAAGGTGACACTTGTAGCTACTGGCTTTGATTCGGAACGAGGTGAACGTGGCGGGGCCTTATTCGGCGGTGTTCCGCAGCCTATTGGACAGCGTAGCGTGGGCGATCTTGCCGATGAGCATGAGGCTACTCAAGAAACTGGGGACGAACTGATGGGTACACCTCAACCGCTTAGGGCGGTTAGCCAAGAGCAGCAATCACCGGAGTTTGCCGGTGTTCAGCGTGATACGGTGCGAACGGCTGAGCCGTCAGCAGAAGAAGACGAATTCCAATCATTTGTTGCGAATACACCCCGTGCACGTAAAGATACTTTGGTAAGTGATGATCCGCTTGTTTCGGCTAAGCCTGAAGCAAAGTTTGTGGACAACAAGG
>CAZHOZ010000012.1:0-13347 GCA_964533895.1 uncultured Candidatus Saccharibacteria bacterium
GGTGAAACCACACGGCAGACGGAGCGCAGGGGCGCAGGCAGACTGGCAGCTAGGCGGCTAGGCAGCTAGGCTGTGGGCGGGCTGGGCGGCCTTGCTGCTCGGCGGCCTTGCTGCGAAGCGCAGAGCTTGCTATGCAGGAGCGGGTAGGCGTGCCATAGGTTGGGGCTAGATAGGGGAGAGAAGCGGGCAATGCGGCTAGGCCGCTTTGCGTAGCCCAGCTGTTACGCGCCAAGCCAATCAGCCCAGCTTCCCGTATAGTCGCTTGGCGTAGGCTAAGCCGCTTGGCGTAAACTAGGCAGAGCCAAGCGGCTTAGCACTGAACTGCCGCTTGGTGTATGGTCTGGACAGCAGAGCCCATGGCTTGTTTATTTTATTTTCCATAATTTTATTGTGCAATCGGCACTACCACTAGCTAAAATTTTTCCATTAGGGCTAAAGCACATTGAAAATATTTTTTCTGTATGGTCGTTTAACGTTGTTATTGTTTTTCCGGTACTTAAGCTCCAAAGTTTTATTTCCTTTCCAGAACTGCTCGCTAAAATATCTCCTTTGGGGCTAAAGCATAAACAACTTATATAGTTGGAGCCTTCTTCTAAAGTTTTAAAAACTTCTCCACTATTTATTGACCATAATTTGATTGACTTTGAAGCACTAGCTAATAAATTTCCATCTGGGCTAAAACATACTGGAGAGATGCCTTTTTCCAGGTCGAAAGCTCTGATTTGTTTTTTATTTTCTATAGACCATATCTTTATTTTGCCATCGATACTACCGCTAGCTAATAAATTTCCATCTGGACTGAAGCAGATAGACCAGATTTCATAAGAATGACCCATAAACGAAGTATAGCTTTTACAAGATTTTACCTCCCAAATTTCAATTTCTTTTCCATTTGTGCTTGCTATGAATTTTTCATCTGGGCTAAAAGAAACTATTTTAAATCCATTAGAGTTTTCTAGAAATTGGCACACCGATCTATTATATTCTATTGATGAAATATTTACACTTGAGCTACTTCCGCTTGCTAACAATTTAGAATCTTTACTAAAACATAATGACCAGATGTTTGAATCAAGGCTTAACTTTTGAATAGGTTTAATTTCTTTCAGAGACCAAATCGTGATATTTCCCCCTAGTCCTCCACTTGCTAATAGCTCACCGTCGTGGCTAAAGCATATAGAGTGAATGGAAAAACTGCTACGAAGCGTTTGAGAGTTTTCTATATTGCTTTGGCATCCTTGAATACAATAAAATATTATTAGCCAAATAAATATACTCAGATATTTGCTCATTTTTTTATTTTATATCCATATGAGGCACAACATTTGCACTAAATTTATTTTCTAAAATATGATTTTCTAGAAATTTAAATAAATCCCCATATTGAATTATATTATTACCCGGTTTATACCCATCCTCGCTTAAATAGCCTTGATAAGAATGTGTATAGATTTTTTTCCATTCTCTCATAGCATCGACTTTTTCGCCTAGACGTTTTCTTGCTTCTAACTCAAGGAATGTCTTAAAAATATTTTGAATTTTCATTCCAACAGCTTCATCTAAATATTCATCTAAATCTTTTGGAGAACTTAAGTTAACAAATAATTTTGATGGATCTGAAGTATCGTCATTTAGTACAGTAACCGGTTTGGGGATATTATTAACCAAATCTTTCCAAGTGGCATTTAAAGCTGCATCTGGCTTCATAGATTGCTCTAGGTATGCATGCCATAATTCATGCATCAATTGCCCAAATTCTTCTGCTCCAGTATTGCGCTCTTTAATTTCTTTACATAAAAATTCCTCTATAGTTGGTAAACGATAAAAAGAAAACCCTGAACCCGGTCGTGCGCCAACTTGGCGAGTTTTTATGTAGATATCTGACTTTAAACTCACATGTGCACCATTTAGGATATTTGCAGGTGTATACTTAGCCGCTGCTATCCCGCCTGAGCTTAGTATACCCCATCCTATTTCGTCTGAAATAGATTGTAAATAAGCTGTTGGTAGATTATATTTTTCTAGAGATCTTATAAAATTGCTAAAAGAATCACGTTCTAACGTAAGCTTGCCTGAAGGGTCGAATTCGCTGTAAGGATTAGAGAGGAAAGCCTCGTAAGTATTTAAACTATCTCTATATAGTAATGGATCCCTACTAAGCCAGCGTCCTTGTCTCGGATCGTAGTATCTATGCCTGAACTGGTAAAACCCAGTCTCCTCGTCCAGTTCGTGACCATGAAAAGTATACCTCACAAGCACGATCATTTCCACATCCGGCGCAACAAGCCCGCCAGCCGTATCTACATGGAATACTTCCCCATACGCACTATACTCAAACCTCGCAACGCTATTACCCGCGCCATCACTGACCGCAACCGTATCGCCGCGCCCATTTTCGTGGTAATACAGGCTTTGCACCACACTACCCTGCGCGTCAAACACGTCTTGGCGCAAATGCTCATCAATACCCAGCCCGTCCACAAACTGCCGCGTCACACGCTCAACTCCTAGCGTCTGCCCCACAGGCGCAACGCGCTTGCGTTCCTCGATAATACGCCAGCCGGAGTAGAAGTAGCTACGCAGCACGCTTTGCTGGCCTTGTGCGTTAGAGGTGTTGCCAAACTCAGTGCGGGCGATGTTGGATAGGCGGGTTTCCTCCAGTGTACCCTCAAAGCCTTGCCCGCCCAAAAATAGCGGCGTGCTAACTTTGCGAACGTAACCGGCAGTGATTTTCTGGTCGGCTTGCTTTTCGCCGTTGATGTACAAAGTGACTTTGCCGTTGCCATACACTGCTGCCACATGTACCCACTCATCTTGGGCGATACCTGCATCGCTGATGACTGATGTGCGGTAAGTACGATGTTTGCGGAAGTTGCGCTCCCAAGCTCTTTGGTCATCTTCTTGGTCATCATCATCGTCTTCGTCTTCATCGCACTGGACTTGAGAGTGGCCAAAATCCTCGTGAGTGAGCAGACGAAAGCAGATGCGAAGGTCTTTTTTCTGGATGCGTAGCTTGAAGCTACCGGGGCGGCGGACTATCGTGCCTGTGTGTTTGACTAACTTGGCGGATTTGCTTGTGTGCTTTTTGGATTTAGGCTTCCAGCAGGGTTTGGGCTTCTTGGTATTTTTGATTTCTTGGCTGTCCAGATAAACCCAAGTTTCCACAGTAAGCTGCTCGCTGGGGCTGTTTAGGCTTGAGGACTTTGCCACGCGCACTGGACGGCCTTCAAAATCTGCGGCTTTGGTGTTAAATAGACCCTGTACGCCGCGAGTGAACTTGCTCGGCGGTGTGCCATGATTGGCGTTGCCTGAGGAGTCTAGGACTTTACCGCTACTTTCGTTATAATGCCAAAGGCCGATTGTGTTGCCGTCAGCTGTGTACTCCGTAAATTCTGGCTCGGCGTCTGTGTCGCGTGTGAAAGTCTTACTGGTGCGGCGGTTAAAGGCATCGTAGGTGTATGTGCCTAGTAAGCTGCCATCGGCTTTGTTGCGTACTTCTAGCAGACGATTGGCAAAATCGTATTTCAGTAGCCTTTCGCCATCATCCGTGAGATTGCCGTTTTTGCTGTGGATTTGGACTATATTTGCGTAAGTGAGATACTCGTTCATCGTGGAAACGCTCTGCGTTTGCGTCTGGCCGTTTACACTCGTAGCAGCCCAGTTGCCTACGCCGTCTAGCTGCCAAGCTTGCGTTTGGCTGGCTGTTCCTGCGATGGCTGTTTTGCTGGCGTTTAGCGTGCCGCGTTTAAAGTCCACAATGCGGTAGACGCTATCATACTGATAAAGCTCGCTCTGTGTTGTGCTTACTAGATTCTCGGTGCTCGTCTTCATATTCTCACGGTTGTACGTATACTTGTAGCCAGCCATTAGCGTACTGCCGCGCAGATGGCGCATCTGCACCAGTCTTGGCAGCGCGTCATAGCCGATCTGGGCATTGCCAGAGTCGCTAAGCATACTAAGCCTAGTGCCATTAGCGTACACGCGCTCTAACACGTGCGAGCCTAGATAATCGTAGTTAGCCAGAGGCGTAGAGTCGCTGGCAATGCTGGTGACTCTGTTGAGGTTATCCAGCGTGTAGCTAATTCTGCGGCCATTGGGATAAGTTAAGTCAACAGGATCAGAACCCTGTGTCCAGTTCATTGAGATTATTTTGCCATTCTGCGTTTCCTGAAGTAGGCGACTAAGCGAGTCATACCTGCGCTCTACTACGCTATCATCTTCAAAGCTCGCAGGATTATTGTTATCTGTAGTTCTGGTCAGCCGAGATAGCCCATCATACTCGAAAGTTTGCGCTGTTGTACCCTCAACGCCTTCTCTGGTAGCTCGCTGGATGTCTCTACGCACTACGCGCCCCAGAGCGTCATAGGTATTAGTAATGACATTGCCGGCATTGTCTATAAACTCAGTAAGCTGCGAGTCTTTATTGTACCTGGCTTGATGTGTTGTGTTGTCCGCAAACGTAGTCTTTATAGGCCTATTTAAACTGTCATACTCATAGCTGGTTGTGTTTGCCTTATCGTCTGAGAGCGACACTAACCGCGAGTTATCATCCCAGACGCTATTTTCCACAATCAGACCATCGCTATTGCTAGGGTTGCTAGTGTCTAGCGGGTTGCCGCCTTGTGCTTGGCTTGTTAGATCGCGAATGGTGGTCAGGGCGCGGCCAAGGCCATCGTGGATGATTTCAGCGGCGTTGCCGTCTGTGTTGATTTGTCCCGTGAAAAGGCCAAGCGGGTCGGCGACTAGATGGCCTTGCGCGTCTGTGGTGCGGATTGCTAAATTGCGGCTGTCGTAGTAAATACGCCGTGTTTGGCCGAGATTATCGGTGGTGCGTACTAAGCGATTGAGTGAATCAAATACGTTTAAAGTCGTGAAAGTCTGCGCAGGCACACGGTTATTCGCATGACGCTCGGTGGCGGTTACTTTTATTACATTAGAATTGGCATCATATACCCGCGACACTTCATTCCCCTGAGCATCTACGGCTTTGACTAGCCTACTAAGCCCATCATAGAAGAACTGCGTTCGCTCCAGATTACTGGACGGGCTTGGGGCGGTTGTGTAGGTAACGCGGGAATTTCGGTCATAGTCTGTGAAGCTGGTCACTTTGCCATCGCCTGCGACTAAATCGCCTTCGCTTAGGATTGGCACGCGGCTCGTTAGTACTCCGCTGGGAATAAATAGCTGCGCCTCTTTTTGGTAGACACGGCCTAGCTCATCGTGGTAGGCGTAGCCTCTAGCGAGCAGCGTATTTCCTACGGTGCTGTTGCTGCTACGCGTGGGGCCGCCTATGCTGCCATATACTTTGCTTTCTATGACGTTACCGGCGGGGTCGTATTTGAGTACAGCCTCATTGCCGGCGGGGTCTATGGTGTTAGTCAGGCGGTCAAAGCCATCGTAGATGAAGGTAGTACTTTCCCCCAGACCATCGCCGTTGTTGTCTTGTGCGTCTGTGTGCTGGACTTTATTGCCGTTTAGATCGTACTTGCAGGTGCTAATGCTCTCCTCAGGCGTGCCTGGGGCACGGATGGTTTGGTAAAGTAGATCGCGCTCATCGTAGACAAACTGCACCTTATTGGCTGGCTGCGTGCCGCTCACGGCTAAGGGACTGAGTATCTCGATCAGGTTTTCATTGCCATCGTAGCGCATTTGCGTAACGATGGTTTGGGTATTATTTACGCGCTTTGTGGTGCGGATGGGCTTGTTGAGTATGTCATAAACGGCCGTAGATTCAATGTACTGCGGTAGACTGGGGTTATTGCCGTCTCGATATTCGACTTCGGTTTTGATTACGTTGTTATTGGCATCGTAGTAGATGCGGCTTTTGTAAGCGTGTGCCAATAAGCCTGGTTCGCTGGCCGCGCTTACGTCAGCGGCGCGGGTAATTTCGACTACTTGGTTGAGCTGGTTGTAAACCATTTGGCTACGCACGCCTCGCGGGTCGGTAATCTCTGTAATGTTACCTTTAGCGTCATAGCGAAGTTTGGTACTAATTTGCTTGGGCGCGCTTGTTCCCCGATACCTTGCACTATGGGCGTAGTCGCTGATGACTTCTTTCAAATACCCGCCGCTGGTACTGTCTAGCGGTTGGCCGTGGCTGCTGGCCGACAAGACGTCTTGACCATCGCCTTCGGGATCGTTTTCACCATAGTACAAATACTGGGTAATCTCGCCTTCCGGCGTTTCCGTAGTGTCCAGTTGGCTAAACTTATTATAACTTTGGCGCATTTCTACTGTTTGGTAGATGCCGCCTTCGATAATGGTTTGTGGGCTGTCGGGGCGTAGGGTGGCTTTGGGATAGCGGATAAGCACAGGGTTGCCGCAGATACTAAAACGGCCATCGCCGTTTAAATCACCTTGATTTAGCTGGCTAAGTACGCTGGAAATATCAATGCCGTACTTTTCGACCAGTTGCCGTAAGGTATGCCCGCACTCGCAGCCAGATGTGTCTAGACCACCTTCAAAATAATCGGGGATGTACTCTGTGGTAAAACGCTGCTGGCTATTTGCTCCGCTATTGGGTGGCACAAAGCTAGGGTCATTGCCTTTAGCACTGGTTATTTTCCACACTTGGTTAAAGACTGGCTCGTACTGGTATGTGGTCTTTACAAATGCCTGATCGCCTGCGCGGGTGTCGGGGTAGACGGTTACGGACAGTAGGTTGCCCGCTTGGAATGGGTCGGGGTTGGTCTGGTCGTATTCGTAGACGACTCGGTTGCCTTGCGGCAAAATCTTTTCCTCTAGTAAACCCTGTGATGTGTATCTGCATTGTGTTACATACATCGCAGGATCACCAGGACGTATATTACGAGTTTGGTCTTCTTTGCGAATAAGTTGTTTGTTGATGTTGTAGTAAAATACGCTTACGTTGCTACTTCGATCGGTAATGGTGATTACCTCTCTAGGCAGCTCACTATTGCTAGGCTCCACACCTACATTTCGCACCTCTCTACTATAAAAGATTGTGCCGCCGCTACCCACACCGCTGGCATTTGTTCCACCCCAATCTTGCCTAATCACTCGGTCATCGCTATCATAGTAGTTTGTCAGGTAAGGCGCACCGTTAAGTGCTACTTCATTAGGTGCAAGTATGGTTAGCAAATTGTGATTGAGTTTAGCATCGCTAAAGCCGCTAGAATATGTATAGCGCCACTGCTTACCATTTCCGAAGTCATTGCCATTGGGTGTTGCCAGTACAGGGCTAGATGTGACTGAGACTAAATCGTTGCTGTTATCATAAGCGTACAGAACCTGCTGACCAGTAAAGGCACTGATTTGGGTAATACGATTTTGTAAGTCGTATTGGAAAGTAATCGGGCGGTTGTAACTATCGCGCACGGTGCTTAGTAAACCGTTGGCACTGTACTCAAAAACTAACTTGTGCCCACAGCGATTGCTCATGGCGGCCAGTTTGCCAGCCTGCGCCGAGTTGTCTAGGCCATAAAACTGGATAATGTTGCCGTGTTTGTTGCGTAGTAAAAATGTTCCATCGCTTTCTTGGATGATTTTATTAAATGCGCCGATAGGAGGCAGTAGTTCTGAACTACTACCCACTATCGTGTAGGCATCTCCTCGCCCGCTTCCATCGTATAAGATGACCTGGCTTGTTTGCGTTGGGTGTGGCACAAGACGCATATTATAGCTATGATCCCAGTTATTTCCCAAAGGCCCGCTGTAGCTAATGCGGCTTTTATACACACGACGAAACTGGAAGCTAATACCTCGCCCTTTGATATTCATATCCAGACAATCTTGGACGAACTCTAGGTTATTTAGGTTCACTGGATCGCCCACTGTGTAATCAAAGATCACGGTTTGCTGGGTAATCGGGTCGGCCTTGCAGGTGTAGCACTCGTCATTTTCGCACAGCGTGCCTGCTTGGGTGGATCCAGTCGGCACTACCATCGCTTTCGCGCCTTGCGTTTGCCATTCTGGCGGCTTATTGGCGGCGTAGGTGGTGCGTGGGATTTCGGCGGTGGTTGGGTTGCCTTCGTTGTCGGTTACGTACTGGATGGGGGTGGTGGTTTGTAGGTCTAGTACCGCTAGGAAGGCTGGGACTTGAATGTAGGGCTTGCCATGATTGGGGGAAGCTGGGTTGTCAACAATTAAAACATATTTTTCAAATGAGATTTGCCCAGCCCAAGCAGGGTTACTAAAAGTTCCTATCACGGTCACAATAACTTCGCCATACAGATAATAACGATTATAAACTAAGCCTGTCAAAACAGTTCCATTAGAACCTACGCCAAGTAAGTTATAACTTTTATATCCTGGCCCGAATACACCAGGAGGTAACTCAGTATAATCTTCGGGAGATGAGCCATGATAGTCTTCTTCCACAGTAAACATTTCCGCGCTCTTAGCTGTGTCTGTAAAGATTACTTTCCACTGCCCGGTTAAAGCTTTACGGTACCAGATTGCGAAAGAATGCCTACGTCCCCATATGTCATACTGAGACGTTCTGTAAAAAGAATTTCCTGCTCCCACACACCAACCCATAAAGTCTGGGCTAATGGTAGATAAAGACACTCCTCGCTTCCAATCGTACCCTGATAAAGTAGCTACTCCCGGCGTTCTATCCATCTCTGAAGCTAAGACTACTATATTGGTACCAGTAGTATCAACAGTAGTATCCACTTTTGGCTTATCCACCAAAATCGTGTATAACTCTCTGTTAAAATTGATATTTGAAAAAAGATTATCTCCCCATATTTGGTTAGTACCTGGTTTATACATTATCAATTGAGTTGGCGCAAATAAATTTATATCCAAAGCAACGGGTAGGTTGCGCTGGCTATATTTGTTAGTTTCGTGGTTATATACCCAAACGGAAAATAGGAATTCAAGATGGTGAGGAATAGGTGTGTTAGGGCTATTGTAAAGAGATGCAAGATAATTAGGCTCTAAAGAATATTTGAAAACAGACAACATTTCGTAATGACCAAACCCCAAATCAACAACTGTGAGCTTTTCTCTTGTAGCAGGTTTTGAGCTATCCATACCAGATATGTTAAGAACTTGGACATTTGGCGAATCCAAACTATAGCCCAAAGCGGCATGATATTTTATCTTAAAACCCACTGTTACAAGCTCTAGATTTCTAGACCATACATCGCCTACACCTGGCACAATGCTGCCATTTATTTCTTGACTAATACTTTGAAAACTTTCTTCATTCCACGGTAATTCTATTTTTTCGACGCTTTCTATAATCACTTGCCCCCACGAAAAGGTATTTGCTACCACTGACCAAATCAAAAACAACCAACATTTTACACTATTCCCCAATTTCATACACTTCCTCACACAAAACTTGTTTTTATTTACGTTTATCATCCAAATTTTGCAATTTTTGCTCTAACGCTTGCACACCAATTATTATCTCTGCCTTACAAGCATGTTCAGGCTTGAGTTGTAGTACTTTGTGAAAGTAATCAATGCCTTCTTGGCACAAACTCTTGTATAATTCTTTACGCATTTTTCTTCTGGCTGGATTTTCAGGGGTATGTCCTTCACACGCCATAGCTTGATAGATGATTTGCTCTTTTACCAATGTTCCCAACTGAAAATAAAACTCAACATTCTCAGGTTCTAATTCCATGGCTTTTTTGTAGGTATGTATCGCCATAGGAAAGGATTGTATTTCCCGATAACACTGGGCAAGCTCAACATACTCCGCAACAATGCGTGGATTTTGCTCCACTTTTTGCTTTTGGCGGTTAATCTTGTCCACAAGCAGCTTGGCTTTCTCTGTTCCCTTCACCACTTTCGTCCACATCTCCAAAAATTCTTTTTGGGGATGGTTTGGGCTCAACTCTAAGATTTTTGCAAAATGTTGGTACGCCAACTCTCGCTTTTGCGGGGATGCAAGATAGACTTGGCCTAATTTGAAAAGTGTGGCCACATCTTCTGGATTTTTTTCTAGGGCGGCTTCACACTCTTGCACCACTTGCTCAATCGGTTTGTTATGCCACTGGGAAAGTCGGTTGTAAATCTGTTGCTGTATTTTACTTTGCCCTGCTTTAGAAATCGGTGTAGAAATGGGGGAGGGAATTGGAGAAATCGAGGTATTGAGGCTAGGTACGGTTTTAGGGGAAGCTACAAAAGATTTTTCTTTGACTGCTTTAGTGTGTTGATCTCTAAGCATCCAAAAGCCAGCTAATATCAGCAAGACACTGGCAAGCACTAAAATCAACTTCGCCATACTAACAACCTTTCCATTCTCTTTGAGCCTCGGCTGTATAAGACAAGCCTGCGACAACCAAGCAACATGCCGATTATATCAAAGAAAATGCTATTTTTTTAGAATATTTTTGAGATATAAACCTGTCTGCATTTTTGTTTCAAATATTGCCCGCGCCGCGCGCGCATTTTTTTTATTATAAATAATTGCAATATATAAAATTACGTTCGCAAGTGCTACCCTCGTTTTTCGTTATACCACTTTCGCCCAGCTTTTGGCTTGGCTTTCATGCTCTGCGGCTCGGTCTGTGCCAGCTTAAAGGCTTGGCTTTCAGGCTCGGCAGCTCGCTGGACAGATTGACTGCGTGGCTAAATAATAAGTTTCATGGACGGTGCCAGCCGTCTGCATGATAATATTGAAATGGGTCATTTTTCTGCGCAATGTAAGATATGCTATGAGCTTCATCAAAAAATGGCAATGTAAGCTCAAAAAATTTGTCTATAAATTGCAATGATTTTGAATGGTCTAGTATAGAAGGGACTCCCGCGTTTTCCTCCAAAGCCAGAAACGAACCAAAAAAAACAAATGAGCTTGATTTCTCTAAGAAAGCACAAAATCGCTCGAATTTGAAAAAGCCCCTTAAGCAACATTCTCTGCTCATCCATACCTCTGTATAAACAGGAGATAGACTTTCCCATACCTTATAAGTGGCTGATTCACAATTGTGTAGTGAAGTAATAGTTGCATTCAAGAAAGAATCTATTTTGAAAGTATCAGAAAACATCGAAATATCAAGATAAAAAGAATATCCCAATCTTATTCCATCTTGCCGAATACCGATATTAGCCTGTAATTCATTTCTACCCCCTTGGTGGTAAGTAAAAGCAAAATTAGGCCATAAACGGAATTTCCCAAATACTTCGCGATAGGATTTTAGATGATATTTTTTTCTTATTTCTGAAATTTTTTGGACATGAGGCAATTGATTGATTTGGCTTTTTATTTCGTTTAAAGCTTGCTCAATGTTTTCAGATGAACCTTGCCCTATCTTGTTCAATATATCTTGGCTAAACCACAATTTATTACCTTTGTTAGTATAATTTATATTTCTAGTTATGAAAAGCCGCCTAACTTTGTGCGTTTCAGGAAGTCTAAGAAGCGAATTTCTGTTTTTAGGCTTGCAGGCTAAATGCCTAGCAAATAAGGGGGCAGACCGCCAAGTATACACCCGCCAAGCTGCGAAGTGTAGAGATTAGAATGCTTGCGTTGATATATACAAATAGTTTTCCATTCCTATATAGAGAGCCCAGCTTTGCGGCTCGGCTTTGCGGCTAGGCTGCCCAGCCCGCGCCCAGCTTTGCGGCCAAACTGCCTTGCGGCCAAGCTGCCAAGCCCGTGCGGCACATCTGGCAGGCTGGGCGGTTGGGCTGATGTGTAAAACACGGTGTAGGAACATTCCTACGCGAAGATGTCGGCCAAAAAGAAGACGCACTCTGGCTAAAGTTGATTAAACCACTTACAAGCAACATCGTCTGCTAGTCCTAGCGTGGCTTGCAAGCTAGACCACATTAGCAGGTGGCTGTGAAGATTTGCTAAGCTCATCTCGACAAAAAGAAACAATTCTATGCGGATGCTGCTTTTCTTTTTCTTTCAAATCCTGAAAGATAGCTTCCAAATCAAAATCAAACTGCGAAGCATATTCTTCTCTGTAACGTCTTACTTCTTCTACAATTTCATCTTTCCACATCGCTTTTTCCTCCAACAAGCTCATTAGGCGTACAAATAATTGGTAAATCATAGTTCTTTTGCTGTGCAATGTTCCTAAGTGATTTTTGTATTTGAGCATTAGCAATATGCGTACAATTCCATGTTAGCAAGAAATCCATCTTATGTACCGTTGCAATTGCGATATGTAGCGCATCCGCGCTTGCTTTCTTAGGAATGTCTCCCAATTGCAAAAACATCATGGTTAATTCTAGAGCGGCTGATTGAGCCTCTAATATGGATAAATCTACCGTTGCATCCAATCTCTTTTGGGCTGCTTCTTTATCACCTCGTTTAGCTTCTTCAATCACAAGCTCTGAAATAAAAAGCGAAAAGTTAAATCTGTGTATTTGCCACCATTCTCTAGTAATCTCTTGCTGTGCTAAAGTAATGATGTCTCTGCTACGCCTTGCTGTAAGATAACTAATAATGCTAGTCTCAATATAAATTTTTTGCATTTACGATAAGTCCATTCTTGCTACTACGGTGTATTAACTCAATATTCTCAAACGCCCATTATATCAAAGAAAACTATGGTATTTTCTCACATTTTCACGACAATAAACCTGTGGGCAGTTTTTTTCGCATTTTTTTTCAAAAAAATTTTCTCAAAATTTAATTTCACTTTTTCTTAGACGGCTTGCCCGCCCGATCTTTGGGCAAAGAATCCAGGACTTCACGCACAAGCTCCTTAAACTTGCTTCGCGGCATAGAATCAGCCTCAAGGCCAAAAGCTTTGCCGTCAATGCCGCCAGTAGCCTTGAGCCACTTAGCAAGCTTAGTAGCTTGTTTAGACGGAATAGGAAACTTGAAAAGCTCAATTTCTTCAGGAGTGTAGTTCTGCAAAGTAACGATGTTAATTAGCTCGTAGTCTAAAATGCCCTGCGCTTTAAGCTGTTCTGCAAAAGCATTAGCAATAATAAAGCCTGCTGGGTCGTAGTCAACTGCGGAAATTAGGCAAAACTTCTGGTTGAGAGTTGTTACTTCGCTTAAATGCTTCACTAGATACTCGCTAGAAAGCAGGGAGGGCGAACCACCCAAAGCAAAGATGGTCATACCATATTCATCGTGAAATTCTTTGAGGGTACGAAACCACCCCGCTTTTTCGGCAAACAAGATAACATGAGGCATTTTAGTAGCAATGCGGCGGTTCTCCCAGTTATCATCATCAAAACCAAAATCGGCATAGCGAAAAAGCTGGTAGTCACGAACCAACTTAACAAAGCTGGTAAGCATAGTTTGGTAATGGTCATAGCCAGAAAGAAGGCGCACTCTGGCTAAAGTTGGTTTGACATGAGAATACCAGTAAGAACGCAAATTACCTTCTATCTCAGCCTCTCGGCTGGACTTTATGCGCGTGTACGTCTGCCAAATCTGGTTTTTGATTATCAAGGTCGCTT
>CAZHOZ010000013.1:0-12534 GCA_964533895.1 uncultured Candidatus Saccharibacteria bacterium
CCTTGAGTCAACAGATCTACACCAAGCTCGACCTGATGAACAGTCGACGTGTGCGGATTGAGGAGATTCTGGCAGCACCACAGCCAGTCACAATTCCGTTCCAGCTTGATTGTGGCATGCCACACTTCACCAGGCGTGAGCCGGTCGGTGAATTCCTGAACGAGCTCGCGCACGGCGTGGCGTTTGATCTGTATCAGGCTGCATGAGAGTTGTACAAAATGGCTCCGGGGTTTACTCCGGAGCCATCTTTTATTAAATAGCCAGGGTTTTACAGATGTTCGTGCTCAGTGCGTTTACTTGAGGCTCGGGCTAGTTTGACGGCTAATTGTACGGCTTCTTCGGGCGTACTGGCAGCTTCAACCTTAACTCGATTCCGGCCATCAAAGTATTGATCAGCCATTTTGTCGGCCCATCCACCCGTTCCTGTGAGCGCGATTAGGGGGATATTGGCTTGATAGCCAACTACCATCTCATTGAGGGTGCCTGAACCTCCAGATATAGCGATGATGGCATCGCAGCTCAGAACCAAAGAAAATTCGCGACCACCACCACGTTCGAGACCAGTTGCAATCGTGACGTCAGCCCCCTCATATGTAACCAGGTCTTTTCCGTAGGTAATACCTACCGTAAGTCCATTAGCTTTTTTGGCACCTCGACAAGCGGCAGTAGAAAGCGAGTCATAATCTTTCTCGGCACCAAAAACTAGTATGGCATTTTGTTTTGCGATTAGTTGACCCACTTTTTCGGCAAGCGCAAACAAATCTTGGTTCGTTTCAAGATCTGCAGCTGATCCCATCACCCCTATTTGTAAGCGTCTTTTTGTCATAGTGTAAGTTGGCTTTTCTATAGTAAAACCAAGCAATAATATCACATTTTAACAAAACGGACAACAGCGCCTAGTCTTCGTCTATGCGTTCGTTGAACGTACGTATTTCTGTTATAATTTATAAATGACACAGCCGAAAATTAGCCGAGCAGAATATGAGGCCATCGAGCGACGTATTGCAGTGTTGCGAGGTGAGGATTTGCAGGCGACTCAGGAGCTGGCTGAAGCTACAAATAACGGCGCCGAAACTTGGCATGATAACGCCGCCTTTGCAGCAAAGGATAAAAAGAATCTTGCCACACTCAGCCTGGCTCGTCTCGAGGCGCTACAAGCCCGAGCAAAAATTATTGAACCGCCTGAAAACCCTAAAAAAGTAGAAATTGGCACGTGCGTCACCTACAAAGATGAAGATACTGGACAGGAGCACGAAGTTTACCTAGCAGGCGATGCGGCTTGGTTGATGGGCGAGAAGTGGGCGAGTGTGCACGCACCTCTCGGCAAAGCGCTGCATAAGGCAAAACTGGGTGACACCAAGGTTTTTGCATTGCCCGCCGGTTATAAAGAGTTCACCGTCGTGAGAATCTCGCATCCGACTATTGAATAATTTTAGATAATATTGTAAAATATCTGGTGTCCGTACCTGAATAGCTAAGGAGAAGATCCATGTCTCGTACCCAGAAGATACACTGCAAGTGGGGTGGGTGTCCGTTTTCGTCTTGGGATGCCACAAGCATTCAAGAGCACGAAGCCCTGGAGCATGTCGAGTGTGTGTGTCACCGCCACTTCCTTAAGGACACGATCTATCGGCATCGGCATGGATGCTCGGTGTATCGGGCGGCTCAGCTGGAGGTCGAGCAGATCGAGCCCCTTCGTTGCTCAGGCTGCATGCGCTTGATTTGCGAGGGACAGCATTACCTGCTGATTCCGACGCTGATACTCAAGACTATGATGCCGGCAGACCATATACCAGCACGTAACGAGCCCGATACCGAGATCAAGGACATCGCCTTTTGCACGCCGGATTGCCTCATGATCCTCGTACAGAGCAGTGAGCTTCTGCGCGACATGTTCAGGGGCTGGCTCGAAGATCAGCGGCAGCATGAGATGATTGTCTATGGCAGGCACTTTTATTATTCCCTATCTAGAGCTGCAAATACCTACGCGAACAATCGGTATCGCACAGCGTTTGGTGGATCAGTGTGTGAGCCAGGCGGTTTCTATCGGGACATGACCATTCAAGACAGGCGGTGCATTTTAAGAAAAGCCGACGAGATCAGTGTCGGCAGATGACTGGCAAGTGCGCTCCGGGTAACTGGGGCGTTTTCTTTTCCCTATCTGTAGTACAATAGAAGTTCAAGGTTTTATGATAAAGATTAATAATTTACGATTTGAATATAATCACACGCCGGTGCTCAACGGAATCTCGTTTACGATAGGGCCGGGCGATCGCATTGGTTTGGTTGGTCCAAATGGTGCTGGTAAGTCGACATTACTACGGCTCATCGAAGGCAAGCTTGCGCCAACCGACGGGCAGATTGATCGTACGCGTGATATCGCCGGCTTTATGCCACAGGAGCTCACACCCTGGCATGAGCTGAGCTGCCGAGAGTGCATCGAAGAGCTAACTGGTATTCGTGCGGCCTTTGAGGAGTTAGAGCAGGCCAGTGAAAATATGGCAGAAGATGAGGATGCCTACAACGCTGCTCTGGAAAAAATTGATGCTATTGGCGCCTACACGCTCGACGAACGACTTCCGCGCGCCCTGCAAGAAGTTGGGTTGACGACCGAATTTTTAGAAAAAAAAGTTGGTGATCTTTCTGGTGGGCAACAAACTAAACTCGCACTGGCATCGATATTGGTAGCTAAATATGATGTTTTTCTTCTGGATGAACCTACGAATAATTTAGATATTGCTGGAATCGAAATTCTTGAAAAGTTTATCGCTGGTTCGAAAGCGGGTTCTCTAATCATCTCGCATGACCGCCGTTTCTTAAAAGAAACCATGAACAAGATTGTTGACCTTAAGCCAGATGCTGGCGGGATGGAATTTTTTGGTGGTGGCTATGCTGATTGGCGCATGACTCAGGAGCGGGAGCGCGCCAGCCAGGCTAAGGCGCATCGTGAGGCAGTAAATGAACGAGCTAAGCTTGAAGATGCCATGCAGCGCAAGATGGCGCAAAGTGTGCGCACTGATCGAGCAGAAAAAGGCCAGTTTGATAATGACAAAATGGCGACAGATAGAAAAAACGAGAATGCTGGCAAGACGCTCGCCAAGGCTTCCAAGGCTCTGGAAACGCGCTTGGTGCGGCTGGAAGATGTTGAAAAACCAGAAGAAGAGATCGATCTAAAGTTACTTTTCCCGACTACTGACGCAAAGCCGGGTGGCGATATGGTTAAACTCGAAAAAGCTATGGCTAAGTATGAGGATAAGGAGCTTGGCCCGTATAACTTTGTGGTGCGAGGTGGTGATCGAATTGCCGTGATTGGACCGAATGGTGAAGGTAAATCCACGTTTGTAAAACTTTTGATTGGTATTATTGAGCCGGCAAAGGGTAAGCGCGAAGTTGCTGAAGCTACACGCATTGGTTTGGTTGAGCAGCAGCCAGAGTTTGACCGTCCAGAAGAGGCGCTGGTAGATAACGTAGCTCGCATGGCAGGGGTGGACGGCACGAAGGCGGCTACGGAGCTGGCGCGCTTTGGAGTTGTGCGTGAGTCACAAATGTTACCGGCAAATCGAGTTAGTCCTGGTCAGCGCGGTAAGGCGTTTTTAGCGGTACACGCATTGCGGGCCACAAACTTACTGATTATGGACGAGCCCACGAATCATCTAGATGTGCGTGCGGCTGAAGCACTTGGTAAAGCGCTGGCGTCGTATCCAGGCTCACTGATTGTAGTCAGTCACGACCGTGAGTTTTTAAATGACGCAAAAATTGCAAAATTTGTTGTTATTCAAGCAGGCAAAGTGCTGGGTGAAAAAGAGACAAGCGAGTACCTAAAAGCCCACCACCTCGCTCGCGAAAAAGACGAATAGGAGGAAAGCGTGCTAACATATCTCGACCATACAATTATGCAGGACGAAATTTTTCCTGGAGTGCCGTTTACCGTTATTCAGACCCCCGGCAAAGCAATGGTGCATTTTACGACCATCGTGAATAGCGGCTTTAACCTTGCGCCTAAAGATAAGTATGAGTTACCGCATCTATTAGAGCATCTCGCTTTTGAGGGTAATACCACCTATCCAGAAGGTAAAGCGATGTCGATAGAGCTCGAAACTGCTGGCGTTTATCATAATGCCGCCACCAACTCAGAGTTTAACTGGTACGATTTTAGCGGTCCGCATACGTCCTTGGAGTTGATGCAAAAACACGTCATCGCTCAGTTGTATACACCGCTATTTACGGAAAAGGCTATTGCTCAACAAAAACAGGTAATTAGTAATGAACTGCATCGTAAGCGCGAAGAAGATGGCTATCGGGTTTGGGAAAATATTACTCAAGCGTTGTGGCCAGATGTTACGCCAACTATTGATGAGCGCATTGCAAAATTACCATCGATTGCTCGCCAGGACATCTTAGATTTTTACGCACAGTTTTATCACCTACAAAACCTGCACTTTGTGGTGTGTGGCGATATTCCCGATATCGCAATTAAAAAAATGAAGGCTACGTTTCAAGCTGGTCTTAAAAAAGCTCCTCAAAGTACGCATACTGCCTATCAACCAAAACAAAAACGCGTTTCGAAAAAGAACATTTTAATTAGTGAGGCAACGGCTCAGGATGTATCGACGTTTGAGCTACGTTTTTACGTGCCATATTTAGATGATGAATCGTTGGCCACAAGGCGAGTATTGAGATCCTATTTGGCTGGCGGCTTGGGTTCTGTTATGCAGCGCGAATTGCGTGAGGCGGGTTTGACGTATACGATTACCGCATTCTGGACAAATCAAAGCGAAAATAGTGGTTTTGGTTTTGCCGATAAGGTTCCACACAAAAATCTCGTGCCGCTTTTGCAAAAATGTTTTGCTTATGTTCAAGCGGTTGCCGATGGCAAGATTGACAAGGTAGCTTTCGCGCGCGCCAAAGGTATGATAAAAAATAGTCAAGAAGCTTCACTGCAACGATCGAGCGATTTTCTAAACTGGTATTTTGATGAATTACGCCACAGGCGAGAGCTGCAATCGCCAGCTGAATATTATACCGAGCTAAACGCGGTTACCACAGAAGATATGCAGAAGGTCGCTAAAAAGTACCTTTCTGGCAAAGATTCGCATTGGTTGCTCTCGGTCGTAACCCAAGCTGAAGATATTACGGAGGAAAATTTGTTAGCGGAATTAGATGGTGCTTAAGTAGCATGGCCCCCTTAGGCATCAGTGAATTTGATCAGGCGAGCAGAGCTTGCTTGCATGGGGTCAAAGTACTAATGAGTTCTACTATTTCGCTACGATTGGGGCAATAATAGTCTTATCCTGCCAACATTCACAATCAGCCGGTGGGTTGACGTCGACAACTTTCAAGAGTATACCTGAAGTGTCAGGATAGCACCTTTACTTATTCTTACTTTTTGACTCGGCAGGCAGCTTGGTCAGACCGTGAGAAGAATCCTGATGTCCTCATCCCCGCCAAAGTCCTGAAATGGCAGAGTAGAAAGGGGAATGTCATGGGAAAAGAGCCAGAAATTTTCCACGGCATTGATGCTGATGGTAACGAAGTCTCATATGCTGAAGATGACAGAGGCGGCGCCTACCTCAGCGATGGCCATAAGGACTCGTCGTCCTTCTGGGGCTCGCGCAACGACAAGGGTCACGACCACTATGACAACAAGGGTGGCGGTACCAGTCGCGGCAAGTACACCGGATAATGTGGTGACCCCTTAGGGGGTCACCACAGATTCAAGGAGGAACAATGCGAAAACACATCAATTCAGATCAGCTTGATGTTGCTCGAGCACTCTATCAATTGATTCATGGTGCAGCGAATGAAGCTGAATTACGTCGAATCAAAGCGATTACCGGATTTTTCTACGACCATTATCGTGAAGACAGTGATAGAATTTTTTTCGATCTTGATGAATGGGTTGATCTCAGGCTTGAGAACGACTTAGCAACCAAGAAAGTTATGGCCACTAGATGGGCAAACTCAATATTAAAAGACTTCCCAGAGCTTGAATCAAATAATTGATCCAAGCTCATTTTTTTAGGAGCTAGTACGTATGAAAAAAGGTAAAGATCTCGAGATTTTAGTCGAAGTGGGTGAATTTTGGGCTTTCTACTTGGAAAAGCTAGGTGAAATGCCTGAAATGGACGTAGCTGGCGGCATGGTAAATATCGTGACAAACGACCGCTGGAGCTCGTGGTACAACGAAGGTAAGGGTGATCCGCTTTTCGTCGAGACATTTGATCTCATGGCAGATCTAGAGACACCAATTAAACGAGAACTATCCCGAGAAGAGATGTGGCGTAGAGTAAAACGCAACGTCGCAGCTCTTCAGAAGAAATACCCCAAGTAGCGACCTAAGCCATGTCGTGAAACTGGCTCATTTATTGCATTTATTCTTCGGACGAAATCAATAATAAAACTCCTCGTGCTTGACAGTATATGAACAGGCTCCTATATTTAAGTCACTGGAAGCAAACCTGCACTTTGACGCTTTTAAACCAAAAGCCGAAGAAGTGCTTTTTGTTTTATGGCTACTTTTTGGCAGGGCAAAGCCAGAAGGTAAGTATAATTTATTCCAGTGTACCTATTCACGCCACTGTGCTAGTCGCAGGCAGCAGGAAGGAAGTCCAAAGTGGGTTGGTTTGACAATCCGGATGTCAGTGAGGACGTCAAGTCTGTACTTGAGGAGAACGGCAACACTAGTACCTATTTTGGTGGTATTGGTAGTGCCGATGGTCCGGGTCACGGTCACGTTGTTACAAGCGACAGTGGAGAAGTCCTCTACGAAAGGGAGGCAGGAGAAAGGTAAGCACTTTTCTCTATATAGCCTGGGCATGCTATTAAACTGCCTAATCAAATTCGATTAGTAAAGGAAGATAATGACTGATTACCAATCAACACTTAAGAAAGTATCACACTTACGCGATAAGTTCCTTGCCGTCAAAGCAGAGAGTAAGCCATTGGCTTATGTGGAATACTGCGAGCAAGTGGTTAAAATGGCTGATGATGGCCATATTGGCTATCGTGAAGCAGGCTACGTTATAGCTGATTTAATGTTTGATACTGTTGTTTCTTCAACTCCAGAGCTAGAGTCAATCGCTCTTCAGGCTGGCAACCTAGAATTACCAAAAAAAATAGTTTCTGGTGATCCGGACAAAGAATGGGGCAAATTAAGGCAATGGATTGGAGAAGCACGAGCTAAGTACACAAAATAGCGACCTGGGCCATGTTGTAAAGCTGGCTCATTTTTGTTTGTAGTCTAAGATTAATGCTCTCAAAGAGTATTTGAGGCTATTTACTTCGCGACGATCGGGGCGATGATGGTTTTGTCTTGCCGATGCTATCAATTAATGGGTTGACGTCGACCATTTTCAAGAGTATACCTGAAGCATCAGGATAGTACCTTACTAATTCCTGCATAAGTGCTAGCCAGGCAGCCGGCACTCTCGCAGAAAGAATCCTGATTTCCCATCCGCGCCAAAGTCCTGAAACGGCAGAGTAGAAAGGGAAAAGGATGAAGAAGGACGATGCAATTGATGTTGCTAAGTCTGCGGGTATGTCCCGAGGTGAGACAATCTCGGTGCAGTCCCAGGGTCAGGCTGATCATCCCCATGGTGATGACAATCACGTCGATGGCTGGGCAGTCTCGCGGGATTCTGACGGTGGCTATTCTGCCGACAAGATCCATAGTGGCGATGACTGACCAAGCGTGGTCACCCGGTTGCATGTCGGGTGACCACTAATTTATGAAGGAGGTGTTAGATTATGGAACATGACAAGGCCCATAGCGAGTCGGCACTTGCCGAACTTAATGATATGACGAATCATATTGAGGACCTACTCGAGTTTCATCCTGAATTCCTCACGAAGCTTTCGGGTGAATATCAGGAAGTATTAAGGCAATTCTTCTTTGCTGGTCGCGATATTGATGTTGAAAGTGTCGCCGATTACCAGCGTGATTTGGAGCAGAGACAGCCTGGTATTACAGCTCGGGCCCGTGCTGCATACTGGCGGCTCGTCGAGCTATCCGGAAAGTCTTAATCTGCTGTCGCATCTGAAGCGGTGGCTGTCAGAGGGTAAGGTACGTCAGGTAAGCAGCCTGTTACGAGGTGTAATCCTTCAAAGGTCGCTAGAGGTGAGGGCGTAATTCTCAACACCCTGGATGCTCGGGTAACCAAGATGGAGTTAAATGCTTATCACCCTCTACAGGCTCCCGCACTTTCGGTAAACTCCGGCATCTTCCAACCCGGTACTCGTGACGGCCGAGTATAACGCCGTTTTTTCAAATACTTAATTTTTAATAGTGACTCCAATAATCAGCTGGAACGATGCATGCGAGTAGAGGCGAGATTATCCCTGGATGAATATTTTTACCCGATAAGCTACTCTTCTTGAATGGTGCCACTTACTATAAGCATATGTCTATATGCAAACCGCAAACCTTACAAGGCTACGCAATGTGAGCATCTTAAGGATGTGGCTGCATTCTTCGCGGCTTGCATTGCAGAACTAGATAGTGGTGAAGCAGAGTTGAAAGTTGCTGGTTGGATGACCGGCATCGTGGCCTATGATAATTTTGATGAATGGTACAGTGGTGCAAATGCAGACTATTTTTTTGCTGAAATTTTTGATTATGTATCCGAGCTGGAGGTTCCAGGTGGACCCGACTACTACCGTCAGGCCAAGTGGGGCATGGTACGAGCATTGGTTCGTATGCTTGAGGAAAAACATTCCAAAAAGTCCTAGTCGTGACTATAATCTGACTTTTTTAATAAACAAAGCAAGGTTAACGATATGGGACACTTGAAGACCAAATACACTCAAATCACCAACGATATCGAGGATCTCTTGGAGTTTCATCCCGAGTTATTGGATCAACTTTCAAAAGACGATCGAGAAGTATTAAGCAGCTTCTTTTTTGCTGGTCGTGATATTGATGTTGAGAGCGTTGCAGACCATCAGAGTAAATTGGAGCAGAGCCAACCAGGTATTAGTGCGCAAGCTCGAGCTGCTTATCATCGGCTTAAAGAGCTATCTAAAACGCGCTGATATATTTGCAGATGGAGTGTGTATTCTGATCTCAAGGGCACTCTCGACTGAGCGCCTCTTTTTATATACTATGCTCACATATGGAAACACTAAAACGATACAAAGAATTTCATACAGGCACCGATAACTCTCCAGAGATTAAAGCTGCTGCTGAGGTTCTTTCAACCCGCTCAAAAGGACGTGACCCAACACAGGTCTTTTTGTTGGTTCGTCAGTTTGTGAATGATGCTTGCTACGATAAAAGCTCAGGAAAGCCAGTAGCGAAACGAAAAGCTTCAAGCCTATTAGAGTCACGTAGGGCAAAAGCCTCAGAACTTATTAATGATTGCATAGCCAGCTGCGGTTCAATGGCAGTACTTGCCACTTCTTTACTGCGGAATATGGGGTATGCAGTAAAACTAGTGCATGGGTCACATTCAAGTTCCGATCATCATGCTTGGATAGAAATATATAACACGGATGATAAGAAATGGTACAGTTATGATTTGACCGGCTATGGCGACAAGAGTACGGGCATAATAGGTCCGGAGTATAAGAAGATTATCGAATGCGCAGATTGGTATGAAATTAAGGACTATTTAATAAAAGAACACAAGAAGTGGGCCCAAAATCGGCGACGTTAGCGTGCCCTGTCGATTGTCTGATTTGACACCACAAACCCACGAGCGTATAACCAGAACTATCAGGAAAGCACCTTTACTTACTCTTAGAATAGCGTCCAGAAAGGCATCTGAATAAAGCGTTAATTAGTTACCATCTATGGTATCAAAGCAGACTAATCTGATGAAGTTACAGAAACTTGTTGAATCCTCAGGGGTCTAGTGGGCACCTCTGATTGATTTTGTCACCCAGTCGGAGTAAAATCTGACCAACTGGGACTTCAACCTGAAGGTTCAGTTGGTCTTGGATGTAGGGAGAGCAGATCTCCTGAAGAGTGCGAGGAGCACACATGGCCCGACAGGGAGGCAACAAAAACATGCCTCATGGCAAGACCGGTAGGGGGCGTGAGACACACAGCCGTACCCCGAAAGGTGTGCAACAGAAGCAGACAAGCAATCCTTCGAAGGGACGCACCACGTCACCGCGTTCGAGCGGTAGTGGTTGGTTTGGCAAGAAGGGTCGGTGATTCGCACAGCTCACGATCGAGGGTGGTTATTGCCACCCTCGATCGAAATCCTATTTTATTATGAAGATCTGTCATACATTGGCTCCAATCAAGCTCGGTGAAGTTGCGCTTGCTCGCTTTGTGATAGCTGTTGGCAGTAGCTTGGAGTCCGAAGCTGAGCTTGGTATCACGCACTTCTTAGAGCATGTGCTGTACACCAAGCTTGAGGCTCATTTACGCATAACTCAGATGGATTACGCGGTCAATTTTTTTACTGCCACTACTCATCGTGATCGTTTGGAGTTTGATTTTGCCCTTGCTGCGACAGATTATGCTAAGGCTTACGATCTAGTGGAGCTGATATGTGAACCGTTGGTAGTGAGTCAGGCGACTCTGAAGCGCGAAAAGGCTATATTATTGCGAGAGCTTTCTGAAGAGGAAGCTGGGCCTGATTATGAGAATGACCTAGCCGAGTCTGCCTGGCTTTACGCTAGGCCGTTTGCCCGACCAAATGGAGGCACGCAGGCTTCGATTCGGACTATCACCGCGGAACAATTGCGCCAGTGGCATAAAAAGTATGTTCGTCAGGGTCGTGGACTGCTCATAACAAATTCCGCGGTTACGAATCTGGCAAATTGTCTACCTTTCAATCACCAACCGATAATTAATTTGACTAGCAAATTTGGACCAGCTCGGAAAGCTGGGGTGATTAATCTAGAAAGAATCAATGGCGATGATGCGGTGGTGCGAGTTTATTGTTTTGTGCCGGTGCGTAACGAATCAGAAAATAATTTTTCAGTAATTATGAATTATTATCTGGCCGAACAGCTGAAACAACACTTTGATGCCAGCGGCGAGAGCTACTACTGCGGGGCTGATATGTATATCGTAGGTGGTGTTACGGAACATTCGCTATCTGCAACAGTTCCGCTTGATGCGGTCAAACGTACTGGGCAGTATCTTGTAGATCTGATGCGGAGTCTGGCGTCATTAAGTGAAGTAGATTTCATTGTTTTACGTGAGAATGTTCAGCGGAGCTTGGCTATCAGCGAGGCAAATCCGCAGACACAATTTGAAAACGCCGCTTTCGCTGCTGCGGTATGGGGCGATGATTGGCAGAACTACAAGCGTGCGAGTGAAGATTTACAGAGTATGTCTTTTATAGATTTTCAGAAATTCATTCGAGCAACCAAGATTATGCAAGGTAAAATTTGGTGCGTTACTCGAGTGTGTGGTGTTGACAAATAAATTCGAGCATAAATGTGATAGATTCCCAGGCTGACAATACACTCATATAACCAATTACATTGAGGATCTCTTGGAATTTCATTCCGAGTTACTTGATCGACTTAGCGAAGAAGATCGGCCGGCATTAACAAAGGTGTTTTTTGCCAGTCGGGAAGTTGATGTTGAAGATGTTGCAATATATTACGCTCAACTCCAAACCGAAGGACCCGAGCTGACGCGCGAAGCATAAGCCGCATATCGGCGTCTAAGATTCATGTCTCAAAGAGCATTTGAGGCTATTTTTACTTTGCGATTTACTTCGCGACGATCGGGGCGATGATGGTTTTGTCTTGCCAGTATTCGCAATCAGCTGGCGGGTCGACGTCTACGATTTCAAATGTAATGTCGTGGAAACCTGCGGCTTTGAGTTGTAAAAGGTGTTTTTCTGAAAAGCGCTTGGCTTCATCCGAATAGTAGGTAAGTACCCCGCCTTTTTTGAGCAGGCGGTGTGCTTCTTCAAAGAACCAAAAGTGGTTACCGTGTATCTCCTGCTCGGTTAGCGGATATGTATCAAATAGGATCCCGTCAAAGCTACCGTCTTTGAGTAGTGGAGTGACATCTTCCCAGAAACCTGACATAAGATGCATCTTGCCTTTTGCTATTTGACTAGGGTACATGCTTACGGCATTCTTTATTACGTCTGGATGGCACTCGATCGCGACATGCTCTTTTAAGTTGGTTGCTTCTTGAATATATCCGGCAGAAATTCCCATACCAAAACCAAGTTCTAGTATGCGACCACCTTGCATGGTTGCAATTTGGGCGAGGCGCTTCATGTAGCCATCTTCCCAGTCTTCCATAACCGGGTGGCCTGAAATCTTTAGGGTGTGATCATCAAAAACGGCTGGAGTCTTATTCCAGTCAGATCGTTTGGTTGGAAAACCAATATTTTTTCGTGATTGTGTTGTATCCATAGTATCCGAGTTTAGTTTATGGTTATATATTATAGCAGTTAATAAAAGTTATGTCAATTATCTAACCTGTTTTAAAACTGTATACTTATTCATTCTAGTGTTTTTTCCTAGATAATTGTAGAGTAAGTATAATGAATCAGTTGGTAAACACCCCGTATTATACGTACAATCTCAATAAAATTGAGGAAAATTATCAGA
>CAZHOZ010000014.1:0-2912 GCA_964533895.1 uncultured Candidatus Saccharibacteria bacterium
TCCTGCAATCGCTCATCAGATTTTTTTTGCCTCTCTACATGACGAGCCTCACGATCCTCATCGATCACCTGCTGCACATCATCTTTATTTAGATTGAACTTAGATGCAATCTTTTCGGCTAGACTGGCTCCGGTCGAGCTGTCCTCCGCAGCTGCCACACCGACTCCAACTGCCAACGCAATCGCCAATGATGTCACCCCAATCACTATCTTCTTGCTTTGATTCATGCACAAATCTCCTTAGCAGCAACCAGATTACGAAATCGAGCTGAGATATCACTGAAAAGTAGACCGAGCTGCCATCTGTTATTTAGTGTAACAGGTGGGAGTTAACTAGTCTTGAACCAATCGTTAAAGTAGAATTTTGGAGTGAAGCAGTCAAACTAGAGGAAGATATGTCATTTCCCTATACCCATAAATTAAGTAATGTCAAAGCTGGAAACCACACATACACAGCAGTAGCCTTTAATGATAGGGGTAGTGCTAAAACATCAGAAAGCTTAACTGTCTTCGTAGGATCGCCAACACAGGCTCCAGATATTTCAGCCCCAACATGGCCAACAGGAAGCGCCATAAGTTTTGGCTTCAATAGTGCGAATTGGGAATGGTGGAGAGGTAACTGTAGTTTTGCTACGAAATGTAAGATGCATCTTAGTTGGCCTGCCGCTAGTGATAATATCGGTGTAGTCAGATACGACATTCTAAGGGCCACTAATGGCAAAGGGAGTGAAAAAATAGGCACCACTGGTGACAAAACTAGATCATTTACGGATGGATCGATTACAAAGAAAACAGATTATACCTACAGTATCGTAGCGGTAGATGCCACGAATAATTTTACCTAGGGATCCGTAAAAAACGTACAAGTTAAATGCTCTTGGATATTCTGTGGCATCAAATAGCACTCAATATTAGAAATCACGTCACCATTCTCTAGGTCAATACCGAGATCACATAGTGTGGCCTCGGTAAATGTCTAGCTTTTCCGACTCCCTCTACTCTGTCCAGCACCAGATGAGGAAGCATCTACCAACTGACCGGGTGCTAGAAGCTGTAGAGCTGTTACCGGTAGCGTCTTGAGCATAGATCTCGTAGGTATAGTAGGTATTAGCGGCTATATTATAGTCTTTAAAATTAGTAGTTGTGGTATTACCTAGCGAGCTATCATTACGTCGCACCTGATAGCTGGTTACACCAACTTTATCATAAGCAGCCGACCAGGTTAGTTTACTGTAGTAGGAGAAGCGTAGATAGTCGAATGCGATACTGGCTTTGACATTGCCTGGAGCTGATGGAGCGGTGGTGTCCGCCGTTGGTGTTGGGGTGGTGGGGGGGGTTGGAGCCGGAGTTACGGTAGTGGTGGGGGTTGGGGTCTGGACTGTCACGCTTACTACATTCGATTGAACCGTCTTGCCAGATGATGTCGTGGCGATAACATAATACTGCTTGGTGCCAGCCTTTGCGCCACCGACAGTAAAGCCGTCAAATGGAGCTGTTATGTCTTGTGTTAGTTCGGATCCATTGAGATACAGTTTGGTGGAAGTAATTTGCTCCGAACCAGAAAGAGATAAACCGAGCTTAATTGTAGCTAGCTCATAGTATGGGCCAGTTGAAGCTTCAGAGAGAGTGGCGGATAGCGGACTAACCGTACTTGTTGGTGATGAGGTAGAGGTGGGGGGGGTTGGATAGGTTGTAGTTGGTGGTGATGTTGTACCAAATTTTGGTAGTTCATCGGCGGTTATTGTTTTTCGGTTTGAATACGCATCCCTGATTTGCTCGGTTGTGTTACATGGACCTACTCCGGGATAACAATTCCACCAGGTTAGAAAATATATCGGTTTTGGTGAATTTGTGCTAAATAGTTGATCGATATCGGGCAATAACCCGTTTTCACCAATCGCGGCGAGTTTTGTAGGTGCTACAGTTTTTAGCTTAGTCATCGAAGCAGACGTATGATTTGCATACTGCACCTGATTCAAATCAGGATTCCATTGATGAGCGTATTCATCCACACTAACCATATCTACATACTGATCTCCAGGATAATACCCTTTCCAATTTTGATCGGTCCAGGAATAAGTAGAGACATTCCAATTCCAGATGAGGTTATCTAGTTTTTTATTCTTTGTGTAGTAGTCGTGTGTAAAAATCCATAGCCTCTTAAGCCGTTCTGCGTTGTTGCCGTTTGAACTGTTTGGACCCCACCAGAACCAATCCCCCGTCATTTCATGATACGGACGCCAAATTACCGGCACACCAGCAGTCTTTAACTGCGTGAGTCGCTCGGCCTGCCAATCAAGCTTTTTCATGAAGTCAATATTTTCTGGGGTACCAGTCGTAAGGGTTTTTTCTATTGATGCTTCTTTTTGAGAGTTACTAAAGCTATCTGCCAACAAAGGCGCACCCATATGGTACTGTGCAGATACAATTTGACCAGCTTTCCAAGAATCTATCATCTCCGCAACTGGACTCGCGCTATCTGCGCGCATTTCAAAACTTCTGATCGCAGGTTTTTTCCGGTAATTGATATTATTTTATTTTGCTCTTTGAGATCTGAATTGTTTTCTTCCTGACCGGATAGTATATATTTACCCTCGATCGATTTAAGATAATCTAATACCGACTGAGCAGTAGCAGTTTTCGTTGGGGCAGTGGTGGCAGCCCGACTAATTAAAACCCATAATCCACCGATTAAAATCAATACGCCTACAAGTACAGAAACTATCCCAAGTTTGGGGTTCGGGTTAGATGGCGCGAGTTTGGCTACACGGCTCTTGGGTTTAGATCGAGATTTAGCGGACTTTTTTTTGGTAAATATAATTTTCTTGCTCACTTCTTTATACAGCATAAGCAAAATTATACAGATATTCAAGTCCAGTTGTTGTCTTACGCGTTATTTGCTAATGCAAACAT
>CAZHOZ010000014.1:3012-12301 GCA_964533895.1 uncultured Candidatus Saccharibacteria bacterium
CGAACCCCTGCGAGGTTCGGCTCTCTCGCGAGAGCTACCAAGAAAAAAGCCCGAGACAAGCTCGGACATTTTTCTTGGTGACCCCACGGGGAATCGAACCCCGATTGCCAGATTGAAAATCTGATGTCCTAACCGTTAGACGATGGGGCCTCAGGCTAGAAAACTTGAATATCCTACCAGATTTATAACTTCTCTTCAAGAGCGCCCCTGCATACTCATTGACTTTATATCTTTGTTATGCTATGATTGTCGTTATCTCCAAAACTGGAGAGAGCCCGACCCCCCAGGAGGCAGTATGAAAAAGAACGACAACGTCTGGCTATCGCTAGGCATAGTAGTTCTTGCAGTAGTAACGGTCTTTATCATTGTCTTTATAAACGGAGTCGATGAAGACAATGATGAGAGGATGGCCGACCTCTCGCGAGCTGAAGAGTCGGCAACCAAACCGGCTCGAGCTGAGGTAGAGCCTGCTCCCACTCCCACCATCGCGGTGGATCAGAGTGCCACACTCGCTCCGCCGACACTCGCCGGTCAGAAACTCCAGATTACCGGTATTTCGGTGAAAGCTTGGCTGGAGGCCGATTGCAGCCTCACAGTCTCAGTCGACAACCGTTCGTCGACCGAGACCGTGCTCGGCATCATCACCGATACGACAAGCTCCGAGCTAGTGGCGTCAGTCGGTCACAGGGCGAGAATCACCTTCCCGATGACTAAGCCGCCGGCGAGCGTGTCGGTGGTCGGACCGGCTGGCGAGGTGCTCTTGGTGCAGCCGCTCAACGCAGCCGGTTGCAAACCAGCACCCACCAACGGCGCGACACTCGGCCCCACTCAAGAGCTCATCGAGCTCGGTGCCGACGACGGTGCCTAATTTCCCCGGAAGCTGCTAGTTGTTGCGAGCTGGCAGCTCCACACGGGACCCCTCGGGTAGGTTGAACCTAATCGATATCTTCGATTACAGCGTTCCCTGCCTGGGGGTTTTCTTTTTATGCTTACTTCACCCGCATAAAACTACAAATCCATAATAATTCTCAATCTAAACCGCCAGCTTTGATAATCTCGGCATACACCTCAGCGCTCGGTCGTACCGTCCGACGCATCGTCTTGCGATCCACCGCCACCAAGCCAAACTTTGGCCAATACCCCTTATCCCATTCAAAATTATCTAAAAGCGCCCAGTACAGAAAACCGTCCACTCGCACGCCAGCCTGCATCGCCCCATGCACATTGCGCAATAATTCCTTAATATACCAAGCCCGGCTCTCGTCTTGACCGTCAGCTAGGCCACATTCAGTAATAATAATCGGCTGTTTGGGATATCTTTGTCCAATCATTTTTAGTAATACTTGCATACCTTCAGGATGTAATCCCCAGCCCATATCAGAGGGGTTTTGTTCCGATATTTGCCAACGCAAACCCCGCATAACAAACTTAAAATAATAGTTTAGACCGATATAATCTTGATAATGTTTTATCTGGTCTAAGAAATAATAATTACCAAACCAATTTTGTAACTTTGCAGCGAAAGGCGTGAGTAGCCGTCCATCAGCCGCATACCACATCATATTCTTGGAAATTCCAACTTGTGCTCGAGGGGCGTGTTTTTTGATGGCCTTGTAAGCTCTTATGTGCGCCCGTGGCAAAATGGAGGTATAGGCAGCAAAGGCAGCTCCGGCATTTTTTTGTTGTGGCGGCCAAAAACCTAGCCAGTAAGAAAAGCTAGCAAATACTTCTGGTTCGTTCATAGTGCACCAATATTTCACATCATGCCCAAACTCTTGAGCCATACGACCAGCATAGCGCTCAAAATCAAGAATGGTGACCGGATTCGTAAAACCACCACGAGCTTGCACCCAACTAGGCAAACTAAAGTGCCAAAGCGTAACCAGTGGTTCGATACCGCGCCGGTGCAAGGCTGTAATAACCTTACGGTAATGTTCAATCGCCTGCCCATCGAACACGCCACGCTCGGGCTCGATACGACTCCACTCAAGTGAGAATCGATGGGCGTTATGCTTAAGTGATCGGGCAATATCAAAATCTTCTTCATACCGACTAAAATGGTCAACACCGCGCCCAGAAATGTAATTTTCTGGCGACATCGCCTCGGCTTTGATGCGATACCAGTGAACAGCCGGCGTATCAAAGGCTTTTTTTGAACCACGCGCCAACACGTCGGCGCACTTTTTCTCCCATTCCGTCCAGTTATTATCCTGATTACCTTCTACCTGATGTGAGCTCGTTGCTGCACCCCATAAAAACCGCTTTGGAAAACGTAGAGAAGGTTGTTTTGTCATATCAACATTATAACCTCTTGCACATTTAAAAGCCGTTTCGCTACAATCAATTTATCCTGTACCTTTCCCGATCCAAGGTGGTAACACTTTGTCACGCAAAAAAACTCGGTACATAAACAAGCCCCGTCGTAACCCACGAACGTTACGCCGGCGGCTAACGATAATCATTGAGGCAGAACTAAACGTTCATCATCGCTGGTACCCAAAACGAGCTTATCGCTCATCGTGGGTTGCCAAAACATTTCGTGAACTGCACTGCCAAAGGGTAATTGCAGTAATCGACGAACATGTTGACTATCACCGAGAGAATCGGCAACCTCCGCCAATGCCTAGTCTGGATCAGATGCTTGCCCAGATTAATCGCTGTGCCAACAATGGCTGCAACCAGCAAGGTTGCACCAAGCCGATATCCTTGGCTGTCCCTCCTGAAGCACTGGTAGAAATAAAGCTCCCAAAAGATGTCGTACTAACAAGCTTAGAATGACACATGCAATCCCCGGCAACTGCTGGGGCTTTTTATTGTAAATATCTTTAAATCAATCTGAATATTTATAAACCGCCTATGCTATAATTTGAGCTAAGATGCAGATTGCCTCGATTAAAGCCTACCAGGTACTCGACTCGAGGGGGGAGCCGACAATCCGCGTTCGCATGGAATCCGCCAGTGGCAACCATGCGCGTTTTGATGCGCCCAGTAGTTTGTCGGTGGGCACACGTGAGGCCAAAGAGCGACGCGATAATGCTGGTGGTGGTTACAACGGCAATACCGTAACTGGCAATATAGAAGCTATAGAAAATATTATTGCTCCCAAATTTATTGGCTATCCATTAGCACATCAGGCAGACTTCGATATACTCCTTAGCGCACTAGACGGCACAGCTGATAAATCAAATCTGGGTAGCAATACGCTAACAGCGATGAGTGGTGCCTACTTCCTGCTCTCCTGCTATGAACAAGGCAAAGAAGTTTGGCAGGCCACGGCTGACATCCTCGGTACCACACCCGAAATGCCACGCCTGTATGCTAACCTTGTTTCGGGTGGTGCACACGCCCCTGGTCTTGATGTGCAGGAGTTTATGATTGTACCCAAAACCACCGATCCATCTGTAGCACTCGAGTTAATTTATAGCGTCCATCATACTGCCAAGCAGATTTTCCGATCACTCTATGGTCCGAGTGTTGAACTTGTTGCTGAAGAAGGCTCGATGGCACCGATTGGTATTGGAACCGAGACAGTTCTCGAGGCTTTCGAGCAACTTTCTCGTCGTTACAACCAGTCTTACCAGATTGCCTTAGATATGGCTGCTTATAACCTCTTCCAAAACGGGCAGTACACACTTGGTGGTCAGGCGATATCAATGGATCAACTTGGAGCCACCTATATGCAGTGGGATCAACGCTTTCCAATTCTCTCGATCGAAGATCCATTTGCCGAAAATGACCTAGAGGGTCTCAAATACTTACTTACTCAGCCCAGCCGCAAATTTATGGCTGTCGGTGATGCTTCAACCGCCACCGCAGCTGAAAGAATTGCTCAGCTTGGTCAGCAGCGCCTGATTGGCGGGGTGGTCATCAAACCAGACCAAACCGGCACCATTACCGAAATGCTCGACGCTATTCGGGCCGCGCTACAATCTGGGGTAAAAGTAATTCTCGCCCATCGTTCAGGCGAAACTAATGATACCTATCTTGCTGATATAGCCTATGGAGTTGGGGCATTTGGCCTGAAGGCCGGTGCGCCAGTGCGTGGTGAACGAGTGGCAAAATACAATCGTCTCATCGAGATTGCACACGACATCAAACCCCCCACCCAGCCACCTCAACCAAACTCAACAGCCGTTAACCCTGGCTTGGTGCCACTACCTCCACAAGCACCACAACCACTACCCCCACAAGTACAACAACCACTACCTCCACAAAATACACAACCGATAGCTCCGCCGGTCGGACAAGTAGCTAGCGATATCCACTATGATCGACCGCTTTACCCGGCACCAGTTCCATCAACTACCCAATCTACTCAGCCACTGACACCTATACAGTCACCACCCCCCATACCGCAGGCTAGCCCACAAATCTCGGCGAGTGTGAGCGCAAGTCAGCCGCTCCCAGAACCCGTTGTCCCCGCCAACTTTAACACTGGTGCACCACTTTAAAAAACCATTGGGTTTTTTAGTATATTTGCGTTTTCTATTCGTTAGCACTAGAAGCTGACGGACCTTTACAAACACGGTGCCAAACATCCATTTTGGGCTCTATTGCATCGTTATTTTCATAAAACTGCGCAACTTTACCGTTCGGATTACAATAGCGTTCTATACCACTATTGATAATTACATTATCGCTGGCTGGAGTGTAGAACCAATACAGCATAAATAGGAAAATAATAAGCCAAATTACATTTAAACTAAAGCTTAGAAAAAAGAGAAACCGATAGGTACGATCTTGCCGCGAAAGATGTGCCTCGATTTTGTCACGGCCCACAAACTTGTTAAGTTTAGTCTTTTTCTTTGGTTGAGCCGTACGAGCCGCCATCTTTTTCTCCTATCTTGTTAATGCCGCAACCGCTGGTAATTTTTTGCCTGCTAATAATTCCAGGGCTGCCCCGCCACCCGTGGAAATGAACCCAAACTTGTCGTACATCTTGAGTGAATCCACAAAGCCAGCTGTATCGCCGCCGCCAATCACCGAGAGTGCTCTTGAGCTTGCAATCGTCTTCGCCACCGCCGTTGAAGCCGTGCGAAAAGCCTTCTCCTCGGTAAAACCGAGCGTACCATTCCAAAATATCGTCCGCGCGTCTTGCAATGCAACATGAATATTTGTAGTGCTGGCCGGGCCAATATCCAGGGCCATATCGCCTTCGTCTAACTGACCGACTGTCACGATTCGAATGCGTTTTGATGATGGACTTGATGCCACTACCACATCAACTGGTAAAATTACCTCTATATTCCTACGCTGAGCCGACGCTAAAATCTCACGGGCTACAGCAAAGCCTTTTTTATCCAGCACGCTAGCTTGCATATTGTGCCCCTGCGCGGCAAGAAATGTGTTTGCCATCGCACCAGAAATCACGATTGTATCGGCTTTTTTCATGAGGTTTTTCATAAACTCAATTTTGTCGGAAATCTTCGCACCGCCAATGATTGCCACGAATGGTTTTTTAGGTGCCGCCATGAGGCTAGAGAGCGTTGACACTTCAGCTTGCAAGAGCTTGCCGGCGGCATGCGGCAAAAGCTTAGGCACACCCACCAGTGAGGCATGAGCACGGTGTGCGACCGCAAACGCGTCGTCCACATAGACTTCACCAAGGTTTGCCAGCGCCCGAGCAAAAGCCGCATCACCAGCTTCTTCGGCAGCGTGATAACGTAGGTTCTCTAAAAGTGCCACTTGACCCGAGCGCATGTGCATCACTTTCTCCTGAACTGACTCACCAACGCAGTCATGTAAGAATAATACTTCGCGGCGAAGAAGTTTTGAAAGCAATATCGCCACTGGCTCCAAAGAATACTTGGAGTCTGGCTTGCCATCTGGTCGACCTAAATGACTTGCCAAAATTACCTTTGCTCGTTGACTCAAGAGATACTGAATAGTCGGCAGCGCCACCTCAATCCGCAACTCATCAGTCACCTTGCCATTATGGGTAGGCACATTAAAATCTACGCGCACCAGTACCCTTTTGTCACGTACAATCAAGTCTTCGAGTTGCTTCATCTTTGTCATATTAGTTTCCTTCTTGAATCTGGAAAAGTTGTACTGGGTCGGCATAGCGTCCGTCGCCACGCCCCAAATTGTTGTAGGTTATCATTGCCGCTACAAGTAGAGCAAATATCACCACCCCAATGCGATAATTCTTACTCTTATCTTTGCGAATAAGATGAATAATTTTGACAAACCCCGCCCCCAACAAATAGCAAACCAAAAAGATTACTAGAAATATACCGAGATCAACTAGCTGCATAACACTAGTCTATCCTTTGCGAGAAGCTTGCGCAACTCGCTTATGCTTGGGCGGCTACGTCGAAACTTCACCAAGTTTTTGGCGGATCAGCTCCAGTACACCGCGCGGAGTTTGGTCGGCTTTAATGAGATAATCCGCGCCCATAGATTTCGCCTTTTCAATATCATTCGGGTTATTCGAGTTTGTTAGAAAAACAATTTTAGTACGAGAAAAATCATAGCCATCATTTTTTAGCTGATTCACGGCTTCAATCCCAGTCATCTCGGGCATATTTATATCTACCAGCGCCAAGCGTGGTTGATGTTGGGTTATGAGCGCCACTGCCTCGCGCCCATTAACACCCATCGCTATATGATAGCCAGCTTTGGCAAGCTTGACTTGATACATGCGCGAAATAAACGGATCGTCTTCGACAACCACCACATCGGCTTTTTCGTTCACCGCCGGTACAGCTGCTTTTTGTGCGTCATCTTCCATCGCGAATCATTATACCGCTTATCCTATCTGGTGGCTACTCAGATAGCCAATACATATAACGGCGCGCCATATTGACAAGAATATTTTTCAGTTATATCCTTCTGCCATGGAGGTACGCATGAAAAGATTAGGCTTGATAGAATTTAATAAGAACAAAACCGAAATCTCAAAACGTATCAAAATGGCCGACTCGACGAAATGTTGCGCCAGTGGCACCTGTGACTAAATATAAAAAATCTATACAATACCACAAAGAATTCCGCAGAGCACTCATAGTAGCCCTGCGGAATTCAAATAAGGCAATTATTGCAGAACACTTAAATCACTTCGAAGATTACTTACTATTACCAATTCTGCATAAATATCTCAATCTTAAAACGAATGTGCCATTTACACAGTATGTAAGAGATCTAGAAATCGGATCATTACATCCTCGCATATTACGCCTCTTGGATAAGGCAAAAAACGCCCTACTATCTCGAGTGCCCGATTTCCTGGACGGGGGCATTATAGTTGGCGATTTTCATGGTGTTAAGCATTCAAAATGGAAAGTTGCAAATACGATTTATGCACCAAGACTTTATTGGGAAGATCAATTTCATAAACTCATTCAAGAATGTGGGTTTGAAAAATTATTCCCAAAATATACACCTACATCGACAAACTGGGTATTTCGCACTTTTTCACCGATAGTTGATTCTAGACTTAGCGATAACCTCACTCGCTCCTATTACTTTCATTTAGGACAAATTTTAGCTGTATCAAGCGCAATGCACATTGTAGATCTACACTGTGAAAATGTGGCTCGAATTGGTAAAATACCATACTTTTTTGATCTTGAATGCGCCTTTACCCCCGCTTTTATAGACGCAGATTTTTCTATCAAAGCATCTGGTGTAATCCCAGACCCAAATGAAGAAAACTCAAAGTTTGACCACTCTGTTCTATCTGGAAGACTAAAGCATAACCAAAGCTTATTAAAGCCAATATTAGTAAACCCCGAAAGACCCTCAATCATTTGGAGTATTTCCAGCCGTATGTCACCAAGCCACATACCAAAAGATAGTAAAGGTACAAGAATTAATTATTTAAGATACACCCAAAATATAATTGATGGATATAGAAACGCAACCGCAAAAATATCTCACAACACAGGTATCATTCCCGAGTTCAACCCGGCAACAAAATCCAGAATCCTGATTCGTCCATCTAGTATCTATAAAGCAATTCTACAAGAATACTTCTTCCCGTCCAGCTATGAGAAGTACCCAGCAAAAGATTTTTTTACATCAAAGCTTAATGAACAAAAAGTATTATTCCAGTTCACAAGCCAGGAGCTACTCAACATAGTGCAGGCAGAAGCGATGATGCTAAAAAATATGGAAATACCCTTGTTCTATCTGCGCCCCTTTACAGGGGCGGTCGAGGCTTCGAATGGCAGTGTCGTGGCAATATTACCGAAAAAATCACTGTACAACCCCAAGAGTCTTAGGGGCTATCTCGAAAGAGACGAAAGGATTCTAGTTGATCTTTTTTCTACTCATAGCAACTAGGCTTTTAGCCACCTTCAAGCCACAAGATTCAAAAAACTGTACGTTTTGCTCAAGCGCTTCGAGATAAATAGCAGTATGTGAAAAATCGTTTACTATCTCATGCATGAGCATTTTGCCATATCCCGATCCTTGATATTTGGCATGCACTACTATTTCTGCCAAATAGCTTTGAATAACGTCATCACTAAACAACTTGGCAAATCCAATCAATTGCCCACCTCGCCAAAGTGTGTACACAAACTGCGTAGACTCAATCGAGTGCTTAATGTCACGATCACCGTAGGTACTACCATCTCCCCACCCTATGGACAAATAAATTTTACGCGCCGCATCAGTATCGATATCTTTTATATGCTTACGAATTTCTACGAACTGCCGATCCCTAACTACCATATTATCTTGCCCTCATATACCGCTAATTAATAAGATATATGCTTAGTGTAACGCCTTATCCTATCTGATAGCTAGGTGCAGTCTCGTATGCTAGATTTTAACGACAGAATATTTATCTGCGTAGAATCCCTGAAAATCTGTATAAGACTTCTCGTGCAAAAGAAAAGGGAATATACCATCTGGCTCAAGCGGCTCAAAATTATGCGTATTTTTCGGCAATTCCTTTTCAAGTGGTATCTTGCCAGAAACATAAAATATCTTTCGCTCTTGAGTGATATTTGGCTTGTCGTTAATCAGGCCCTCTATCACTCGCTGCACCTCGTTTATCGCATCTTCAGTTTGTGAGTAAGCTAGCCCAAATTCTAGCGAAATACCTGCACGCGCATGTCCAATTAGCGATTGCTTAACCGCCTCATCACCCATAATTACTATTTCCCTAGCAGTAGTGAGGTTAATCACTCGTTCAATTTCAGCATTAAGACTTGTAATTATCGGCACCATTTTTACTTCAGAAGTAGTGGTGTGGATATCAATCACAATATCGACAGACTGAATTATCGGCAAAATCTCAGCTGCTCGTCGTTCTTCATAATTACCGTTGGGGTCACCC
>CAZHOZ010000015.1:0-8170 GCA_964533895.1 uncultured Candidatus Saccharibacteria bacterium
AGCACAGCTTTAGTTTTTGCTATAGCCCGAGGTTAAAAAAATGAAAATAGTAATATCCTCTTATACGTTTACTGCCTCCGCTGGAGAAATAGCATTCCCAGATTACACATCAATCCTTTTGGAAAGAGTTCTACTAATTGTAAATGTTACGGATAATGTGATTATCTATAATTTTGCAGATAATCTAAAGGGTGGCTCGGCGGCGACAAATGTTCTGACTTTAACATACGATACTAGCTTAATGGACGATACAGATGATTTACTTATCTTTTATGATGATCCGGCAGCTGCTCAACTCATTTCTCAATCTAACTACGCCGTTCGAACTGCTACTTCAGGCGATATAACTTATGTTGGACAAGCCGCTATTGGCAGTCTAACTTCTAGCGCAGTTTGGCAGATCAAGAAACTTGATGAGACATCTGGGAGTATAATAACTTGGGCAGATGGAGACGATAGCTTTGATAACATTTGGGATAATCGTGCAAGCTTAACTTACTCATAGGGAGTTAAATATGTCTTTTTCAAATACGGCAGAAACCGCTGTTTTAGATTATGTCTTTAAGGGCTCTAATGTTTCTTGGGACGGGAATACCGATCTTTGGCTAGCTCTGCATACAGCCGATCCAGGTGAAGCCGGCACTGCGGTAACGAGTGAAGCCACTTATGGCTCATATGCTCGAGCTACCCTAACTCGTGCTTCTGACTTTACCGTTTCGGGAAATCAGGTCTCAAACACCAATCTTGAGCAGTTCCCTCAATGCACATCCGGAACTGAAACAATCACTCATGTTTCAATTGTTACCAGTGCATCTGGAGCGGGAACGATTATCGTGCGTGCGGCCCTAAATACATCGATTCCTGTTTCTACCGGAATCCAGCCGCAATTTGCCGCTGGAGCATTGGTATTTACACTTGACTAACGATTAAATGATTAGATCTTTATCTGAAATTGGGAAAGCTATTGAGCGTGGCTCTTGTCATACTCAATATGTTCATAAAACCGCGACCCCAACCCCTGCAACGGCTGGATTTTTCGTTGATCTAAATCAGACATCTGGTCAACCTAAATATAATGCTTTTGCTGGAACGCAATTTGCCTTTACTCCTTTAACCGGAGAGGGCAATGCGGGAGTATATGCAGGCTTTACTGAGACCGGTAAGACAAAATATCTATCTAAATGGTTTGCATTAAATCCCAATACTTCGGCTAATACGATATCACCAGATGGAATCTTCCTTTGTGACTATCTTGGATTCTATCCCTTAATTGACTGTGATGATGTAGATCCACAGATATTAGATAATTCTCAAAGCCTAACTCGATATATTGATGGGATTGGTGTAAGAATAGTAGCTATTGTGCAAGCTCCGATTACTCAGACAGCCGCTCTAACAATTAACTACACCGACACAACCGATAGCTCTGTCTCAAGTACTTTTAATATAATAGCAGGGGTAAATATTGGGGTTTGTGCTACAGGGACAGGAACTGCTTCTGCAGCAAATACAGCTACTCCTTTTTGGCCATTAGCGTCGGGAGCGTCTCAAGGAGTAAAGAGGATAGATAGCGTTCAGTTTAGTGGCTCTGCTGGCGGGTTCATTTGCTTGGCGCTAGTCAAGCCGCTTGCATATCTACAGCTAATGGAAACAACAATAGCAAATGAAATTCAATTTGGATTTGAAGGAAAGCCTTTGCCAGAGATTAAAAATGGAGCCTATTTGAATTTCATAGTTCGCAGAGTTGGTACAGGGGCTGGATCTTTACGTTCAGAATTAACTTTTGTAAATATATAATGTGAGGTAGAGCGAATGGGTTTTACATCTAATGATGATCTGGTTAGCAGTGTTACCGGGGGAAAACAATGGCAGTATACGTGGAATAAGATTACTACGGCTGGTATCACATATACGGCTGGTAGATGGTATGACTGGACTCAAGTAGCCGGAACTCCTATTGCTAATGCTTGGGCTGGCTCAGCTTTAGCTTGGACTGCCTGCAATGAGAGTACGGGCAATGGAACTCAGATTTTTGGGATGAGGCATGGTGGAGATGTTTCAACTGATACCAAACATCTCTTATTTGCTGAAGCAGTTACCGCTGTAGCGACAGGCGTGCCTAGCTATCTAAAACTGGTTGATATTTGCGGTTACTGGCCTGGGATCAATATGAATAGTAACTCTCTACAAACCTTAACTGGAACTCCTACCCTAAGATATTCAAACGGTAACGGGGTTCGTGCCTATCTTGTGGTTACGGCGACAACGGGAGCTACCGCTCATAACTTATCTATGACATATACAAATCAAGCTGGGACGGGGAGTAGAACCTTACCTGTAACAGTGGCTTGCACAGCTTCTGCAGTTGTGGGGCATATTACGCACTCAGGAGTTGCTGCAAATAACTATGGGCCGTATCTTCCCTTGGCGAGTGGTGATTATGGGATTCAAAATGTAGCTTCTGTGCAATTATCAGCAGCTTCACTGGCTGGAACTGCTGCCCTAGTTTTATGTAGGGAGATCTGTTCAATCCCACTTGTTACAGCATCTGTTTCAAGTGGAAGATCCTTTGTAAACGAAATACCCAGTCTCCCGCAAATTCCGGATGAAGCCTGTTTGGCATGGCTTTATTTTGCTGGAGCGGCTACTGCCGCATCAACAAACTTCTATGGTGAAATTATAACAGGCTGGTCGTAATATGTTGACTGTGCGTGGACGAGCCGCTTTCAGAGGGCCTACGAGATTTGGTGGGTCTAATGCGGCTCAGTTTTGCTTAAACTTTCGCGATGGCGGGATGAATAGATCTTTGGGAGGATTTACTCCTATATTCTCTGCGTACCCTTTGGGAAGTTTGGCTCCTGGAGCTTTTATTCTGCCTGTTAAAGATGGTTCGTTAGCTAGTTACACCTACTCAGAGAGCGCGATTAGCTCTTCAGTAGACTTGATCCCTGCTCGAAATCTTGAGGCCAGTTCAAATATTGTAGTAACTGTTTCTAATGCACAGCTCGATCAAATTGTTTCGATGGTTGGTAGTGGAACCTTAACGCTTGCTAAGCTTGATGCTATTCTGGCTGGAGCAGCTTCTTTACAGGCTGGCGGAACGCTGCAGTTAACATCAGATGCTGCAAGTGGGGCTATTTTTTCTGTGACAGCGTCAGGCTCGGAGTCCTTGAGTGCAAATGTTACACTTACTGCCTTAGCTTTTATGGAGGCTGAGGCCGGTGGGGCTGCGCCGCTAAGCCCAGAAGGCTTGGCTTTAGCAGTCTGGGGAGCCACTGCAGCAAGTAATAATCAAAGCGGGACCATGGGCGAAAAACTGAATGATGCTGGCTCTGCTGGGAATCCGTGGGCGGCTGAGCTCGCTTCAAATAATACAGCAGGAACATTTGGGGGATTTGTGCAGAAACTGCTTACTGTTGCAAGATTTTTAGGACTTAAATAATTAATCTAGGAGATAGATAAATGAAACTAGTTGCATTCGCCCTTATACTTTTTGCTTGTGTAGCAAGTGGCTTTGGGCAATCAGTAGTACTGGGTAGTCTAACTAATCCCCAATCGGTTGAATTGGATTCTGGCGAGTATGTTAGGATAGAATGGAATCTAGAAAGACCTATCGAGGGTTTTACGGCCTTTACGGTTATTATTGACTCAGCTTCTGGAGTAACTAATACTTTGGGGGCTACTGATAAGCTTACGGCTTATTTAATCAGTGGCGATAAGTTAAAACGCCCAATTACTTTTCTAGATGGCACAACAGACGAAACCTTTCCCGCAACCTCAGACTCTGTAATGTTATACAGTAGCGAACAAGTTCCCACCTCTTATCATTCTGCCATGGAAAAACATCAGATCCCTTTGTGTGTAGGTAATGTAATTACAATGGGATTAAAGTATACCGGCACAAGCTCGACCGATAAGCTTAACTTCATCCCCATAATCATCACACACTAAAAATAAGGAAGTAGAAATGAAACGACTATTTCTTCTATTGCTGCTTTTGCCATTGCTCGCCAATGCTCAGTGGGACGCGAAAGGGAAAAATATCCCTTATTTCTGGGATTCTGAATCGAATACCTACAAGCCGATGGGAGCTTCACAGGTCATCTTCTCCCGTATGGATGCACAGCACGTCACCGATGTTTCCAACAGTGCTTGGTCAACAATCACACTTGCATCAGGGTTCAAAGATGCTGGAGTTGTTGTTTCCAACCAAGGAAGCACGATTCTAATGATTACCTTTGATCTTGCTTCCACTGCGACAGGTGCGGCCTACGATACGTTCTACGTTGCCGCAGGGACAAGTGCTTTCTTCCCGGTGAGTGCTGATACACTCTATGCAAAAGAATCTGCTACAGCCCCTGAACTTGAAATCCAGCAAGGCAAGGTTGACTACTAATGTTTCGGTATCTACTTATATTTCTCCTCCTTGCTCCCTCGGTCTTTGCTGACGTGGACTCTTTGAAGGGCACAAGCGTTACATTTGATAACGCACTCTTCTATAGTTCAAATACGAAGGACACAATGAACTATGGGAACGCGAGCGGTCAAACGTGTGGGTGGACAAATGCATCAGGTTTGAATGGTAACTATCTTCTTGGCGTGAATGCCTCCTCTGTGATTTCGTCAATTTCTGGATTGGGGCACAGTATTGATTCTATTACTGTAAGGTTGAGCACTAATCTTGCAACAGGCTCTAACAATGCGCCAAGAATCGGTGCTATTCGTGCTCCTACAAATTGGATAGAAGGCACAAACTCAGGGACTTATACCTCTACGATGTCCTCATTCAAGTATCGGGGGAGCGGGACTGGATGGACAGGAGAAACTGTTACTGCGGGGGATTGGGGGATAACATACCCGGCTCTTGTTGATTCGGTTTGGAACTTCTGGAACAATGCGGCTAACCCGTCCTCGCTGTTTCGGCTTGTTGGAACAGAGCCGTTTGTTACTCAGACGGACTCAGGGTTTTGGACTTGGAATGTCACAACGCAGTTTACCGACTCTATCAATGCAGGCCGTAACTACCTTGCGATTCTGTTTGTAGATACGACACATACACATTCGGGGTCACAGCATGACCGTTGGCGACCTCGTGCAACAGAAGACGCAACTGCTCTTTATCAACCGACCTTTTTCTTCTACCACTCGCTTCATGTTGCCCCTGACTCTACGTGGCTTCGGATTGCGGTGACAGTTCCCGCAGGCACGGTGACCAATATGCCTGTGCTGGTCAACTGGTTGACCTATCCCGACAATGCCAGTAATATGCTGACCTTCTATGCCGCCGACTCCACCACCAAACTCTATTGGTGTCCTGATTCGCTTTCAGGGCATTACAACAGAGTATGGGTTCGGGGGAATTGGGCAGGTGGGAGTGATTCAATTTTTGTGCGGAGGTTGTCTAATTCAAGCTATATGAATTGTGATTCTGTGTTTCTACTTTATGCCGATTTTCACGAATCAGATGCCTTAGAACTAACGCTCCCCGTTTCATCACCAATCACAGATGACTTTTCATTGTGGAATGCGGTGTGGGTGGACACAGCCGCACCATTTCTTACATTCTATGAGGGGGTGGGGGATGCCGATGAGTCTGATTCCCTCTATCGGGAGAACAGTAGGATAATTTATGATTGGCAGGAGTCAGACCCAAACCTACGCTACAAGTGGTTTTACACTGGTCAGCAGACACGGCCAGACCCCGGACGGTATTCGGGGAATTGGTTACATTGGGCCAGTGCTCCATCATGGAGTGGGACATGGACGAAGCGTGGGTATCTTCTCGATGCTGTAGCCGATACGATCAACGTGGAAGATTTCAACGTAAACTGGAGTTCGTATTGGTCAAAGTGGGTTGGAATTTGCGAGAATCACAACTATCCAAATTCTGATGTTGACTATGGACTTGGTATGTATATGGCAGATTCCCTTGATGGGGCGTGGACATTTGTGAAGGATATTCTTGCAGACTCTACAATAGGATGGCCTACAAATTGGCTTTCAAGAGAGCAAGCATCCCCCGCCGTTTATGTCAACGATACAGGGGATTCTGCTTGGTGTGTGTTTGAGGCATTTTCTGTGAACTCTCCAGACGCAGCTAATTCCCGTGTTGGGTGCATGGTCAGTTTTAATTCGGTCGGCACAGGAGACAGTGTATTCTATGATTGGTATTTGATGGATTCTACAGGTGCAATAAATGTAGCCAACCCGATGCCAATTATTAGAACTGATGTTGTTGGTCAGCCGGACAGATACTCTACCGTTCCTGATTTTTTCACGAGGGAGGAATCAGGGGATTGGTTTATGTCAAATCATGGGGCAGGGCCACTTTGTTTTGTGTATTCCGGGAGTCAACTCAATGCCGCAAATTTTCTCATGCACCTCCCTATGGATTCATCGGTTATCATGGATGATTGGGGGTGGGATGAAGTTACACAATCTTGGATTGGGGCAGTGGGGAGAGATACTTTTGCAAAGTCCGGGCAAGATACATGCTCGAATCGTTCTGCCGTGATGCGGATGAGGATGGAGAACTTTGACTCGACACGGTGGGATGATTCTAAGTGGACAATTCACTTGAGAAGCACGCGACCTACCAGTTCTGCACATTACCAGACGGGAACATTCGACATATCCGACGGTATTTTTACGATGTATCCAATTCAGTATATGGAGACAGGGGTAGCTGCCTTGATGTCCGTAGCAACATTTACTGCACCTTATGTTGTTGAGATGCGATGCCAAGAAACAACACCGGGATTTCTCGACCAATACAATCTTACAGTGTCGCTTGGTGATGACACACTCCAGAGTTATACAGGTGGGCAAACCACAACTGCGGCGTGGAATATAGCAGGAACACAACGGGGATTTCGTTTAACAATTAACCCTACAGCGACACGATTTAGGAAGGACTCTGTGGGGGTTGCTGAGCAGAGCATTGGGAGTTCTATCGCTCTCCCCCCAGACTCAATTGACGAATTTAGAACGTGGAGAATCTACCACACATCAGAAGATAGTTTAATTTTCACTATCAACGATGTTAGCAAGATTCGCACGAAGAACCCAGAAGTTGCTTATACTTCTACAGCAAAGCATCTTGTGATTGCACAGTCTGAGGAAGCTCTTCTTAATCGTGGTGGGGTGTTCCGTGCTGATTGGATTCGGGTTAGGAAAGAGTCAACAGGGGGCTTCTCCACGCTGGCGAGTGATACCCTGTATGCAGAAAATAATTCCACTGATGATTCTTATTGGGGAAAGCACCTGAAATGGTGGAATGGTGGTTGGTAAATGGCTCGAAAACTATCTAAATTAAAGGAACTAAAAATGCTTATCTATTCTAAATGCAAAGGCGGAAAAGGAAAGAAAGGTAAATAAACTATGATACGATATGATGTATATGAATTACTCCCAAGTGTTCTCGAGACTATGAAGGAGTTTGGCGGAAAGAATGAACCAGAACTTTGGCTCGATCTAGACACTGTATACTCAGGTAGTATGATCAAGTCACCAGTCTGTTTCGTGGCTAAAGATCTGCCGGGCGGACTTATCTCTATCAATATCCCAAATCCTGCATTGGAGGGCTCTCGAGCGGGATCTTGGGAAACCGTAGGATTTCATGTTAGTTCTCTTCTTACGATGCCAGGAATGGGCCTAATCGAGATAGTAAACGAGAATGGTGAGAATATTGCCATGCAAAAAGTAGAGGCCTGGGGTGTTAAGTCAGAGCCTGAAGAGCTTACTGAGCTCATAAGATATAGTGGGATTAGAGGAATCCAGGGCTACTTCCATTGCAGGCCAGAAGATGGAGCTTATATTAGATTTCTATTTGCCCAAGCTTTCGCAACCCCTGTAGGAGATAGGGAAGTTAAGAAAACCTATATCAAGAAGAATAATAAGACTGTAGGTATACAGTATACGCATATCTATGTCCCTCTTGTTAAGTATCAATTTTCATTCAAAGGATTAGTCCCAAGAAAGGCCTAAGAAAATGGTTATGTTATTTGGTCGTCCAGTAAACCTAAAGCTGTGGACTCAGCTTACCGCAATCATAAGTTTGATTTACTTTATCATAAGGTAAGTATCTAATGTCTGGTATAGTAACACGGTGGCTTAATGCCAGTACGCGCTTACAAGAGTATTTCAATACTTTCGGGATTCTATCTACATA
>CAZHOZ010000015.1:8180-12158 GCA_964533895.1 uncultured Candidatus Saccharibacteria bacterium
TCAAACTTAATGCAATTCAGCTTCCTTGGCCTTATTTTGAACAGAATCCAGATACAGAAGCGCCTCTTGCAGATGCAGATTGGCCAACCTATCGGGAACTCTATTTGCAATACATACGCGAAAGATATGCCATTGATCCAGATCTGCATATCTTAATAGTAGCTAATACGTTTCATGGGATCATCCCAAACTTTGGGGGCTCAAGCCAAAAACGTCTTCATCGCACAAATGACCTTTTGAATTACATTGAAGCAGAATTCCCGAAAGCTAGTATTTATTTCTCATGTGACAAGATGACTAAAAATGGGACGGGACGGCATCCCATAAATGGACGAGACCCGCTCTATTTTAATTCAGCTTTGCTTCAGCGACCAACTACTGCAAGCTGGCCCCAAACAACCTGGCACTGGGATAATCAATGGCTAGGCAATAATAACGTTTTTGATGATGCTAATCCTCAGGGACACGCAGATTTTAGGATTCATCCTCCGTATTCGAATGATACGCTTGCTAGAAATAAGTTCTACATAAACATCTCTGTTCCTAGTGAACATAGAGATAAGTGGGTTGAGATGAAATTTAGAGTCCATTACTCGAATCCATCTCGCAGATGGGCTATTAGCTCATTAACGGCATATCCAATCATAGATAACCATCCAGAGCTGAATGAGACGATTCGTACGATCTGGGGCATCTTGAACTTTTCAGATTTTCAAAAGCCCTATAATACAAATGGTAATCGTAGAACCGGAAGTCTGCCTACTACAACCAACGTAAACTATTCGTACTGGGATAATGTTCAGGATATTGACTATATTACGGTAAGATTTCACACTCGATATAGTCGATATACTATACGTGTTGATTACTCATGGGATGGTGGAGTATCAAGTTTGGCTCCCGGGGCGGATCCTTGGTCACAAGGGTATGTCTATATCAAGAATTTTACTATTGGTGATAGTTATATTCTTGATGATGCAAATGATGGCGGAATGACTTCAACTTCTTACATGAGAAGTTTTGATGGCACTACGCTTGCTCAAACGCGATATACGGTCGATCCTAATTATTGGGTACAGCTTTGGAGTTATGGAGGCAGCTGGACAGCACCATTTCATCATGATGAGACCCAGGATCATGTTAAGAACTGCATATCAAATGTGATAACCTATTTTGGGAATAGAATACAGTTCAAGGGTTTCTTCTTTGAGTCAGATGAGCTTTATTTCTCAGGATGGGATCCCGATGTCCCAGAAGGCTGGTCTTGCGCTAAAGGATTTGCCCATCATTATGCCGAAATCTCTAAGTATATCTACGAAAGGAATCCCGCTTGGCGAGCGTATATGTATGCCGACCTGGCTAATCCGGGACATGGAGGTAAGCTATACTATAGAGCAAATAATCCGGCTAATGGCGGATTTCAAAATGTTTTGAGCTACTTCAAAGAGTTTGGTGGAAAAAAGAACGTTGTCTGGATAGACTGGGGTGGACTTAGTCCATCACTATATCAACAGACTGTTACTTACTTTGATTCTATGGCCCTACCATGGGCGTTGGGTTATTGTAGAGACCAAACGCAATGGAGTGAAGAAGGTATGAGTGGTTGGCCCCTAGTAACCGCTCTTATCAGAGATAAGACCACTTCGGTTTGTATAGGTGGAGCGGAATTTGGGTTCCATAAATTCTATGAAGTTCGAAATGAACCTATGCATCAGACCACACTAAATAATCTTACGACCCTAGCGGGTTTCCAAAAAGCGGATACCAGCAAACGTCTTTCACAAAAATTGGTAATTCTACCATACAATCCATGAAAAATGCAAAAATCTGGATAGGTTTGGCGCTAGCCATATCAATAGTTATAGGTTTTCTATGGTACGGGAATGTTCAGCTTAAGAAAGAGTTGAAAGTTGTTAAGCAAGAACTAAAGGCTAGTATTGATTCAAGCTATGCTAAGATTGAAAATCTTGATAGCTTGAATAAAAATCTAAAGGGTCATCTACTAATAGTTCAAGAGCTTCTCCTGAATCTAAAACCAGAGACCACTATTGCTCATATTGATACTATAATCAAAAATGAAGATTCTGTAAATGTTAAATTTAGTGGTGAAAACTACCTTTTTAACTATTTTGGTGAAACTACTTATTTTCCGAAGCTTGGAACCGGGCAGCACCATTTCGCATTTAAGCCTTATCCGATAGAGCTCACTAGTTCTCTTTACAGAGATTCTGAAGATAACTGGTTCCATGAGGTTAAGTCAAAAGATGAGAGAATCGGAATTTCAAGTCGTCTCAAAATAGACAAAAACCTGATCCTTTCCGAGAAACCTCAAGCTATCAAGCCTAAGTCGTTTACTCTCTATCCATATGTATACCTAAAGCGCGACTGGGACAATACACGGTATTATTTTGATGCCGGTCTTCAGTTAACCTATTATTCGGTTTTTCTAAATACCTCGGCGCGGGAATTAGGTTTAGGAATAGTTCTCAAGAAACTGAAATTTTAGTATTGGCAAACACTATGAATGAACAACAGACCCTAGCTATCTCTCTTTTTACAGAGATGCGCAAACAAGCTATGTTTGAGCTTTTTGATTTAATTAAGATCCAAAAGGGAATTGATGAAGAGGCTAAACAGGCTTTCAAAAATCTGGTTGCTAAACCTTGCAAAAAGCGACAGAAAGACTTTGATACTAACTTGGTAATGCAAAAAGAAGAATGGAATCAAGCTGACGTTATTGAGATATTCTCAAAACTCTTCAATGATTGCTTCTTGGAGGAAATTCGCAAGATTGCGTTCTTGTCCAATAAAGAAACTAGTGATGTCTTTGTAGCAACAGTGCAAGAGAAAATCAATGAAATCACAAATATCAACCCCAGAAACAGTTGACCAATTAATAGAGCTTCTTCAAAATCTTAAGACACTTCTGGAAAAATCTCTTGTTACTGAATATGTGGGGGTTCGAGATTTAAGCCCAAAAGGGGTTAACTGTCCGATTGCAATGAAAGCAGCACTAAAGATGCTTGAAGACAATAGCCTAAAAGATATGGTCGAAATCTGTCAGACTATTGGGGCTATACTTGAGACCTTTGATTGGTTAAGCGAGGATTATGTAAATGGCCGAATCAGATAATATTAGTTCTCTAGCTAGACTAGAGCCAGAAGAAATGTCTAAGCCAGTTAAACCTTCTAAGGGACTAAGGCCGGCACCTGAAGTCTTGCCCGAAAAGCTCCCCTCAATTGCTGAGACGCTAAAATTATACAATGCAGAAGAGACTTTAGCTGAAGTTGAGCTTAAGAGCAGCAATGATTTTGAGTATGTCCGTTTAGATGGATACGCTATAAATAGCGCGGGCGAGATTTTCAAAACAGATTATCTAGCAGTTCTAAATCTTCCGAACGATGAGTACTCAAATATCATTATGACGAAGAAAAAGGCTACTACGTTGCTTAAAAAACTTAAACATACAAAGACTGGCTTGACTGCTGTTGTCCCCTTAATTTGCGCGGGGAGTCTGTGTCCGTTCGCAAACGAATGCCCATATCAAGCCTTAGAGATAGCTCCTATTGGAGCTCATTGTGCTATAGAAGTAGATCTAGTTGAGAGCCTTACCACCGACTTTATTCAGGAATATGCCGTAGATGTAAATAATCTAACCGAGATAGCTTTGATTAGAGAAATCGCGGAGAGTTATGTTTACGAAAGACGTGCCACTATTATCTTGAATAAAGAGAATGACGGCACGCTTTCACAAGATGAGGTGGTTGGGTTTGATGCGGCTACTAATACTCCTATTTCACGTAAAACCTTACACTGGGCTTGGACACTAAAGGAGCGCTGTAAGAATAGAAGAATGCGTAACTTTGAGGCTCTTCTTGGTACGAGAAAAGAAAAACTTCGGGAGAGAGCTATTTTAGGGGATAAATCGGGGGATTTGGCATCTACTCATGCTGAATTAAGACGCAAGCTTGAGGATG
>CAZHOZ010000016.1:0-5621 GCA_964533895.1 uncultured Candidatus Saccharibacteria bacterium
GGCTGGGCTGCTTGGCTATGGTGGGTTTACCTAACTTGTTAGGTAAATCTGCCAGGCCGCCCGCCATATTTGCCCGTAGCACAGGCGAAGCTTGTAAGCTAGGGCATGGCGATTGAAAATCTGTCTTTTTATATTGATATTTATATAGGTAAAAATCTAATTTAAAATCTTGATATTTATTGTAAATATTGTATACTTAATTCAATATTCTTGTACGAAAATTCCTCCGTTCTTATAGAAACATTGAGGTATTCAAAATATGAACGATCAATATAATCAAATTTTTCAAAGAGAAATACAAAGAAAAGACGATACAGAGTCTAAGGATTTTATTTCAGTATGTGAAACAGGAGAAAAGCTTCTTGAGAGTGCTGAAATTCGGGTTATTGAGCATATTCCTCAAAAGACAGGTTTAATAAGTCTTTTCCACCAATGCGTTCATCGTGGCATATTGCCACCTTTATATGAAATGCGGCTTTTGATGGAGACTAATAGCGAAACTCAGGACTGCATCATTCAAGGTCAAAGTATAGAAGTTAGGCATCACGATATTTCTATTGAAAGTTATCTTACTACAAAAGCCGAAGCTTTTTTTTATCAATGCTCGGAAGTTATAAACCATAATTCCACAACTTCTATAATTTCGCCATCTACTCTTGGCAGCCTTCGTGATATGCAAAATACTACGAGATACCTTATAAACCAAATTATGGAGAAAAATTGGTCTCGTAAAGGGTTATTATTTATTCGATCTGTTGATATTGAAAACGTTATTGCGATCAATATTTCTGGTGTTGGATTTAAAGACATTCAAAAAACTAGATGCTACAGCCATACCAAATTTGATCAAGATCGTTTTATGAATACTGCAAAAGCTATATTCAATTATTTCATTAAGGGATAATGTATGGCAAAAGCTAGTTTCAATCACTCAGACGATAAATCACAGCTTAATAAAGAACGTCAAAGAGTCAAAATTGAGCCTAAATATACTAGAAGAACATTTTACATGACCAATGAGGATTTGGCTGGCTTAGATCAAATTTATTATTTGATTTACTCTAAAGATGTTCAATTCAGTCACTCGAAAATTATAAGAATTATTCTGGCTGCTTATTTAGCAAATTACCCCGAAGGGAAAATTAGCTTTTCTAAAGATTTATTAACCAAAATCTTATGCGACAATAATCTTCCTTATAAAACAAATTCTTTGACTGTCGATATTCCAAAAGATATTGTGGAAGGAATATTCAATTAATTTCAAAATCTAAACCAAAAGCAAGGTCTCTCATTGTTATTAAAAAAGGCTGTCACTAATCCAAATCATTTCTATAAAAATTACATTCTACTTCAATAGAAGGGATGCCGAAAAGGCGCGGCTTTTCGGAAATCTGACTACAAGTTATAAGAGGGAAAAATGAATGAAAATATAGCTAAAATAAGGCTAGAAGCTACTCAAAAAGCCACGATGAGATGCAGAGATGTATTTTTTGTTTTTTTAACATTATTTTGGTTAATAACCTGTTGTTCTAATAAGACACAAACAATCAATGAAGACGATAGCTGTCCCGTTAATAATAAACAGCAAGAGACTGTTCAAACTAATCTGAAACGAGAAAATTTAAAATATAAAATGCCTCCTATTGAAGAAATTCCTAGAAGTGGAGCTGAAGATATAACATTGACTTCGCCGATACAGCTTCCATGGACTAATCCTTTTATGCCTACTACGCAGCCACTGCCTTGGTCGTCTATTACATCAATATTAGAATCAATAAAAAAAGAACATAAAGATGAACTTTATATAGGAACATTTCCAAATGACTCGGATGTTATCCCTAGTGGTTGTTTTGCTCCAGGAAACTACCTACAATTAAGTAATTTAAAAATTAACCAAAATACAGAAGCGGAGCAAATTAAACGATCCAATGAGGCAATCGACAAATTATCGCCTAAAGTTATAAAGTTTGTTGGATGCATTTATGTAGAAGATACATTTGGAATAACCAAACCGACTGGTGGGACAGGCATATTAGCTAATGATGGATTCTTTTATACAGCCGCGCATGTCATTTCTGGATATGACAAAGCAACAATAGCTTTTTTAGGATATGCCCAACCTTATAAAGTTAATCTTAGGGATGCAAAAACTGTATTAGAAGTAGACTTTGACCGCGACTTAGCACGAATAAAAAATCCAGAACTAAATAAGTATCAATCTAGCATCTCTATTTCAAATATTGAATTATCAAGAAGTCCTTTTTTATTTGCTATAGGTTTTTGGTGGGATTCTCCAGACGTTGAAAACAGAGTAATTGAGGACATTGAATCTAGAAATGATGATGAGGTTAAAAAATATAAAGTGAAAAATCAGTTTAAAGAATATTGGAAAAAATATAAAGGAAAATTTATTGTAACTGCATGTTACATAGCTCCAGACGTTGTTGCTCAACCATATCTTACGGCAAAAGAGAGTTTTAAATATAATAATCAAATAAAAAATATAAATGTGCAATATAGTGATGATCTTATTATAAATGCGTCGCTTCTGATTGCTGGCTGTAGTGGTGCTCCTATATTTGACAAACATGCTAACCTTGTTGGAATTCATGTTGGATCTCGTAAGACCACCGATGGCAATATGTTTCGTTTAATGAAAAATGCAAAATGGTGGAAAGTGCAACCTATACCTTAATTATGAATGTCGTGCTAACTTGGTTAGCTATTTCAAAAGGAAAAATATGAAAAATACAATCAATACGATAGTGCTAATTTTAATATCTCTTATTTATCAAGGTTGTGGATCAATAAAGATATCATCTAGAGTTCAGAATGATATGGCTATCTCTTTAGAACAAAAACAGCAATGCGAAACTTTAAAATTTTCTCTAGCACAAGACGCGCAAAAATATCAAGAAACTATAAAGCTTTACGACGAAGCTAAAACTAAATTTAATAATTGGATAGACAAGATTATATTAACTACAGACAAAACAAGCTGTGGTTTTTTTTCTGACAATATTATTGATATTCCGCTCCCTGATGGAAACTTTGACACAGCAATAGAAGCTAGCAAAAAATTTATAGCAAAGGCAAAGGCTTCAAAAGAAAGCCCAGCCCCAGCCATTGCTGCAACCCTTGAAGTTGTATCGCTTTTGATAAAAATATACCGAGACCAAGAAGAAGCATGTGATAAGAAAAAACAAGAATTAAAGGATTTACTAAAAAGGCTAAAATGGGATTAACCGAAAGGATTTAACCGCTATCTGTCGCTTTTTTTGAAAAAAACTTCTGTAAGCATTATTTTATAATACTTGCAGAAGTTTTGCCACATCTAGTTCCCACACATCGCCACACCAGCCAAAGCACACAAGCCAGGGTTGCAAAACAGTAAATATCAATATTGCCCCTTAAGAATGTTCTTGCGCGATTCGCTCGTCCCTTAAACCAAAGGGAGCTAGGCCAGAGCCCACCAAGCTGCATGGTGTGTTCGTCTTGGCGGTTAAGCTTGCAAGCTTGGCTCAGGCGGGGGCGCAAGCAGGCTGGGCACGAAGACTTGGCACTCGAAGCGGCTAGGCTCTGGCAAGTTTACCTAACAGTTAGGTAAACTGCGTAGGAATATTCCTACTTGCTTCTCTAATCTTACAAAACAAAGCTAAACAGACCAGAGGCACAAAGCCGCTTGGCTGCCTAGCTTGCAAGCCAAGCAAGATCAGCAAGGGCGCAAGCAGGCGGGGCTGGAGGTTTGACACGCTAAACAGCTTGGCTGCCTAATGCAAGCAGGCTGGGTGCGTAGGCTTGGCAAGCGAAGCGGCTTGGCTGCCTAGCCAGAATGCCTAGCAGAGCTTTTCAATTTCAGTTTTGAAAAGCCCTGTAACCTCAGAAATGAGTGTAATATCCATTTTTTTGGCAAGCATGGCTTTGGCCACTTTACGCTGCACTTCTTGTTGTGCATTTGCCACAATTTCACTAAACCATTCTTGCATGATGGGAACATCGGCAAAAGCTTCTTTCCATTCTTGAAGTTGGCTTTTTGTCATATTACATGCCTATACTGTAAAAACCAACGATTAACTAGCCGAACGGCTGGCCTTACCTTTACCGCCATAGCGTTTAGTTAATTCGAGCTTTTTATTGTATATTCCAGCGTTTATCAATGTCTGAAGTTTCTCTTGCTTACTCATGTTTTCAAAATTCAGTAATACCTGTTGATGAAGCTTATATTCTTTAGTTTTGTGGTGTTCATTAAGAACAGGGGTAATTTTTTTGCTCATAGTTATATCCTCTACTACTGCTTTGCGAAGTTTGGTTTAAAATACCCTAAAATGCTAATTGGATCACGAACAGCAATTTGAATGTGAGTTTTGGTATAGAATTTAGAACCGCTATAAACGGGTTCACCTTCCACAAAAACACCTCGAACAGTCTGATAATAACAGTCTTGCCATTTTTCATCTATAATTCTCATATACCAATTGAGTAGCGCACAATCTCGGTATCTCAAAACAAGGTCTTCGCTGCCCGTAGTGCCTTTTTTATTTTCGGGCATAGGCATATTCTCTTGCTTTAAAAACTTTTCCCAAGCATTAAATGCCTCAGTAAGCTGGCTTGTATAGCGCGTATCTGTCAAATCAAAACAACGTCCTAGATGAATGTAAGCTCCTAAAACAAAAGGAGTCTTAACTTTGTTACGCTGCTTTTGTTCGTTAGCAAATTCCAAAGCTCTTTTTGGGCTATGTTCCCAAAAATAAATTCCTTCTCCCAGCCAATCAAATTTGTTATTGCTTTTTTTGAGAGATTTATCGCCTAATAGAACGGATATTCCTATTTCCTGATCGCATCCGTGATAGCCTACTACAATACGCTGAAAGTCGGGACTATATTGCATTAAATCATTCATTATAACCTCAACTGACTTTTCGCAATGAGTTCACGTACCACCGGTATCAAATCTTTGGGAACTTCCATAACCGTCTGCATGTTAGCGAAAGGAGCTTCGTCTTCAACGAGTGCTTCATCTTCGGTCTGAGTTTCATAATGAGCTAGAACGCTCTTGACACGCAGCTCATCCCAACCTAGCGGAAAATTATTTTGGTTCATCGCTTTTCCCTCCTTGATCCTACGATTATATCATCTATAAAAGCACCAAGAAATAACGATATTTTTTAATATTCTTAATAAATAACATGCCAGGAAGTTTGTTTTAAATATTGCCCGCGCCGCGCACGCGATTTTTTTTATATAAAATATTGCAATATTTATAATTACATTCACAAGTGCTACCCTCATTTTTTGATATAGCACTTCAGGCTGTGCGCTTACGCTTGGTAAGAGCAGCTTTGGCTATAGCTTTTTTCTTCTTATCTCCCTAAGTACATCTTCGACTTTAAGATTACCAAGCCACTGCTCTCTTTCCTTCGTATAATCCCCTTTTCCAGGATCAAACTGTTGTAGAAAGCGAGCCATACCTAAAGGCCCCAGAGTCTTTACCAAAGCCTCTATGCCAGCTTTTCTAAGCTCATTTATCGTCATTGTTTGCACTTCCATAACTATTTTCTCCAATCTCTATCAACCATGTCAATGGATTTGCCACACGAACTTTAATTTTCAAATGCTCTCGT
>CAZHOZ010000016.1:5631-7550 GCA_964533895.1 uncultured Candidatus Saccharibacteria bacterium
CTTAAAAGCTTATCATCCGTAGTAAGAAAAGCATCCACTCTTGCTTTTTCAGCGCAAGCTACATGAAGAGCATCCATAGCTCTAAATCCTAGGCTTTCCATTTCAAAAGCTCTTTTTTCTACTTGTTCATCCACCTCAACACTTTCTGTAGAAACATCACACAGAGCCGAAACCTTCTGCTTTCGATCTTCATCAGGAATTTTCTCAACCTCAATTTCTACAATCAAACTGCTTACCAGCGTCCAATTTCCTTTACCACAACGAGCCAATACATTATGTATTGCTTCCGCTTCCAAATGAACTCTATTTTGATTTTGATCATCAAAGAGACGATTTAAACAACAGACATCCAAGTAAACTCTCAAGATTAACTTCTTTCATTATAAGTCGTTGATTTTACTTCCGCTTTTCCTGCTTTGATCTTTAGTTGGAATATAGTGCTTGCTGGCCTATTTAATCGGCCTACCACGCTTTAGGAAAGCTTCTTTGCGTTGAGGGAATGGCTTGCCAAGCTCGCTTTCGATTTTGTCTATAGCATCCACAAGAGCCCCTTCCGCAATCTTAGCCAGGGTTAGTCCTGGTGTAAAGTAGACCGCATTCTTCAGGCGTTCTATCAAAGCTACGGGTAAGTTCAGCGTAAGTCGTTCCTTACCTGTTTTAGAATGTTCTTCTTGTTGTTGAAGTATTGTTTGTTTTTCGGATATGGAAAGGCTCTCTTGTGAAGAGACCAAATTATCCAGCGGACTTTTTCCAATAGTACTTTTTTTTGGGTGCATCAAAAATTCTCCTTTGCTTGCTTGATAATCTCTTTAGCGAAAGCCCTATAGTCCTGTGCGCCAGAACTTTTGGGAGCATAGTCCAGTATATTTCTTTGAAAGGACGGAGCTTCGGATAGCCGTATGTTCTCACGAATAAGAGTCTGGTAGATCAGATTAGGAAAGCCTTTCTTGATTTCGGCCACCACTTCCTTAGCGTGGCGTGTGCGGGAATCTACCCTACAAGCTAAAATTCCAATGATCCTTAAACTAGAGTTGAGCCTTTCTTTAACAAAATCTACGGTCTTTTTTAGTTGTGCTAACCCACTTAACGACATAATGCGAGCCTCCACAGGAATCAGCACACAGGAGACAGCAACCAAAGCATTCATAGAAATAAGGCCCAGATTGGGAGGACAATCTAACAGAACAAAATCCCAATTGTTTGGTAACTGTTGGAGATTATGTTTTAAAATGCTTTCGGTGCCACCTTTTGCCGCTAGTGTTTTCTCTAATCCTATGAGCCACTCAGAAGAGGGAACTATATCTACCCCACAAGTGTAAGTACTTTGAATAATATCCCGTAGACTTCTATTCTCCGTGAATACTTCCCAAAGCTCCTTTCCTGTGTCTTTGATTCCATACCAGCTTGTTGCGGATGCTTGCGGGTCAAGGTCAATTAGCAATACTTTCTTACCCCTCTCTGCTAAAGCCGCTGCTAAATTGACCGCTGTTGTTGTTTTGCAACTTCCTCCCTTTTGATTAATAATTGCTATTTTTCTCATATTCCTCCATTTATTATTTGTATATATTACTTTGTTTATTATTATAATAATTGTAGCTAAATTATGAAATGATGTAATTGCATAATTTAATAATTTTATTTATTTATTAATTACTTGCCACTCAGAAGAGGGAACAACGCTGCTAAATTGACCGCTATTGTAGCAAAAGTAATAAATTATTCAATTACATAATTACATCATTTCATAATTTACTACTTTTGCTATAATCTATTTTGTCATACCATCCCCACACTTCCTCCCCGCTCTTACTGGCGGGTACATACTCATTTTTTTTAAACACAATATAAAAAAAAAGATAAACACAGGGAGGGGGATTGGAAAACAATACTTACCTCAACGAATATTCCCTGTGTTTATA
>CAZHOZ010000016.1:7560-11740 GCA_964533895.1 uncultured Candidatus Saccharibacteria bacterium
GTCATAATCTTCCCCATTACTTCACCATTACTTAATCATTACTTCACCATTTCCTGTCATGGTGAAGTAATGCTCGCCTTACAGCAGCAAGGGAAAGCTCTCGATTACTTCACTTACTTCACCATTTTCAACTTTATACATATAAGGAGAGGATATTTTGGGGGAAATCTCTCTTATCTTAATTTTATCCTCGGATCCGATTTTAACCTCTAGTGATGTTTTTGGTGAAGTAGGTGAAGTAAGTGAAGTAATATAGAGATTTACTAGCTTTGCGAGTCACTTTTTACTTCACTTACTCCTTCACTAGCCAAATTGGTGAAGTAATTATAAATAATATCTAGCTTTGCGAGTCACTTTTTATTTCACTTGCTTCTTCACTAGCCAAATCAGTTAAGACAAACGATATAAAATATGTTCTGATTTTTTTCCACATTATTTGCCTTGTAAGCCTTTTCTGGTCATCGCTAGAGACAAGCTTTCCCTGCTCTCTGAGAATAACAAGCTGTGACCAAGTAAAGCCCCGCCTTTCTAATTCACGCTTCAATACTGTGGGATAAAAGTTGAGGCGGTTTTCGGTTTCGTCAAAAAATCCCCATAGTTCTTCCCCGCCCTTGCTGTCGGGCGCATACTCATTGCCAGTTGTCTTCCCCCTCCTATGAAAATGCGATGGGTTGGTATAAAACATCTCTACAATTGTTTCGTAGAGGCGATCAGATGTTTTGGCGTTCATCTCCCCAAGCGTGGCTAACATCTCTTTCCAAATCGCCTCTTTATCGTAGTTAAATCCAAAAAGCTTGTTGTTGATTTCCGCACCTAAGAATATCGCAGCCCAACGCGGTATGAGCCGCTTTTGTTCATTTTTCAAGGTAATCGCGCTCTCGATTTGTTCTAGCAGATTTACAAACGCCGCCTCTAACTCATCCTTGTGGGCAATGATGAATTGGATAAGCTCCAGGCCACCCCAGCCATAATTTTTATTCATGGACAGGATGGCTTTGCGGAACTCGCTTTCTTTGATCTCCTCGTGTTTTTTACGAAGAATTTCAACGATACGGGCTGCAAGACCATTGAAATTTGTAATGTCTGTGATCTTTGCCTCGCCCGATGAAATCAAAACGCTATGCCAGTTCTTAAGCTTGTCGCTCTCAACTTTCTTGTTGCCTCTGACTTTTCCGTAACCGTTGGCGAATTGATAGATCACGGTTTCCAGTATCTTTTTATCCACGACAAGCTGTGATTCCTCAAGTAAACAAGGAATGTTTTTAAGCTGGTGGAAATTTACTTCGTGGCCTACGGCGGTGCCGTTCCAGTTTTTCAGTAATCCCCGTCCGTTGTCGTCTTCATAACGTCCCCAATATGATGCCGCGATCTTTTGCAGAAAACTTTTGCCGAGCGAACTTTCTTGATAGAGATGCAAGGTGAATCCTTCAACTTTTAGTAGATAGAGCAGGGGCGCGGCTGCCGATGCGCCCAAGACGATTTGCACCTGCGGATCATTACAAAATCTGTGGACATTATTACGCCAGGCTTCACGAGTTCCGCCTGTTCCCACCATCATAGCATTGCTGCTACGGCTTATTTCCTCAATGCCCTTGTCGCTGACCAGCTTGTCACCGAGCACAAATTTGCCGCTTGTCCAACCATTGCGGATACTATATGTTTTGGTTTTTGCGGCTTCGCCACCCATCGCAATCAAGAAATATTCGTTCATTGCGGCGGCATTCGGGCTTAAAATGCGGATTCCAGAGTTCACAAGTTCCTCAAGGTTTTTAGGCAAGAGATAAGCGATAGGCACAATCTTTTCTTTTCCGTTCCACGCCAGCTTTACAAAGCACTCATCACCAGCTATGTCATCTAATCGCTCAGTGATTTCCACAGAGTCATCACATATTTTTTCGTAAACAATCGTAATTTCTTTGCTGCCCTTTTTTGTTTCTACCTTCTCCAGATAAATTCCTTTTTCGGTCAGGTAGTAACTCACAAACTTACCTCGGATTTCTCCTGAAATCGTCTTAATAACAGTCTTAAACTGGGTAGGCTGTTTGGTAGGTGCGGGTTCTAGTGGCATTGTTTGCGACTGCGGGGTGCTGGCCGTGTCTTCCCTCTTGTGGTAATGTTGGTCATAAATAGCGGTCGTAGACCGTAGGGCGGTCTGGATGGTCATTTGCCCGTAAGTTTGCTCGCCGTGCTTCTTATCCCACTTAGAGCGATAGAGTGCGCTGGAACGAAAAAGGCTGTCAATTTGGGCATGGTCATGCTGAGTCCAAAAGGCAAGCATGGAACACAGGGCTAGTTCCGCCTCGCTTTGGGATTTATAATATCCTTGCCAATTGCCTTGCCAAAGTGCCTTGAATTTTGCGCTATTTTTAGCTTTCATAGCTTTATCTAAAATTTGGCAGTGGTCTAGGTTTGGCAAGGCTGGCATAGGTGAATTAACAAGTGGTTGAGTCTGAGCAGCGAAATATTTTTGGTAAAGGCTGTTAATCTGCTCTTGCCGATTTTCAATATTTTTGGGAGTATTTTCTAGGTGCCTGCCTGTAACGGTGAGATAACGGCTTTCGCAGTACATTTCGACTTTGCCTTTTTTGCTAGATTTTCCAGGCTTATTACCAAAGGCAAGAATATGAAGGCCGTTGCCGCTAGGTGAAATTTCGGTGTAAGTGTTTAGAGTCTGGATGTCCTCTTTCCCCCAAACCATCTCGCCATCCTCAAAACAACCATCAAAGTCTACGCCTGTTATGCCTAGCTCTTTAGTGATGACAAAGCCAACTCCGAAAATACGTAAGTTGTTAGAGAAAGCTTCTTTAGCTTGGTCAAAAGTAGCCCAAGTTTGCGGGTCTTCAACTTTGGCGAGTCTAAGTGTTTTAGGATTGACCGGCGGTTTGGTAGGCTTACCATTGCGCTCTGCTACATACCAGCATACCCAATTAGGAAATTGCTTGAGTTCATTAGGCATGTTCTCCCATATCGGTTCTTGGCGGGTTATTGTTGACTTGGTTATTGATTCTGATGTGGGCATAATATCTCCCTTCATTGTTAAGCCGAATTTTCTAGCATTCAGAGGGCTTATATGCTAAAATATCATTGCTTAGTTGATATGTTTAGCATATAAGTCATCTGAATGTTTGGAGCGTTCGGCAAAGCTGGGGAGTTTAGACTCCTCAGCTCTTGTTATTTATACAAATCAATATTTTCTAACTTTTCTAGTAAACCACATTCCGACATGCCTTGCAAGAATTTTCTTACTCTTCGCAAAATAATCATAATATTTTAGCATAAACATAGTTTTTTATTTGTTATTATAGCAAAAATTTGTTAGAATATTATAAATTATGAAAGGAAATTTATATGCCAATGTCAATAGAAGAAATCGAAAAGCTCAAGAAAATTCTGGAAGAGCGCGAGCAAGAAATCTTAGATCAGTACCAATGCCAGAAGGTTCTTGGGTTCACTCTTTCCAAATGCTCAACCAAAGCGCACAACGGTAAAAGATACGTGGTTTGGCGAGCGCATATTTGCCAGAATAACTACAAAGTTTTGATACATATTGGGGTTGATCCGCGAAAGGCAGCAGATAAGATAAGAGCTTATTTATCTAGTCATCCAGACGTTGCTAAGAACCTTAGATTACGCGGCAGGAAGCCAAAAAAAATATAATTTTTTTTATTTTTTTTGTTGACTTCTTTCTTAATTTATATTATAATATATACATAAGTAAATAAGTGATATGTAAATCATTTAGTAAAAAAGGTCTGACATGTAGCCAGACCCCAAATAAAAAATGTTAATCAATTATATCATAAGGAATAACTTATGGAACTAACGATAAAACAAGCCGCTACGCAGCTAGGCAAATCGGAAAGCACGATCAGAGCATGGCTACGCAGCGGCAAGCTAATCGGCCAAAAGGCTGGCCGCACCTGGACGATCAGCCAAGCAAGCCTAGCCGCTAGGCCCGCCCAGCCAGCCCGCAAAGCGAAAAGCCTATCTTCCAAAGAAGCCAAGCTGGTGCGCCAGATCGCTACGCAAGTGGTAGCCGATGTAAGAATGTTCTTACAAACCATCCTAGCCCAACAAGCGCAAGCCAGTCAGCCGACACAAAATCAGCCCACTGAAAACCAAGCTACCGAGAGCCAGACGCTACGCAACGAAAACGCCCAGCTTTCAAACAAGGTAGCTA
>CAZHOZ010000017.1:0-11624 GCA_964533895.1 uncultured Candidatus Saccharibacteria bacterium
CCGCCTCCGCAACCAGCTACCAACGTCCCGACTGGCCCCAAGAAAATCGGGAAAAAAAGCTTGACCCTCATAGCTGTAAGCATCTTCATTTTTCTGGCTCTGGCGGGTGGAATCGGCTATTACTACTTTTACCTCATCCCAAAACGCATTTCGGCTGAATACGTCAAAAATTCACAACCAATCCTGGTCAACTTAAGGACAGAGGTTAATAGATTGTACGATGAAGATTTCAGTGCAAGAAAAAATGTTTTAGAGGATAATGAAGAAGCTCGAGCAGTACTCCTTAAACACACAGAAAATACCAAAGCAACCATCTCAAAAATTTCTGATCTCAATAATCAGTATAATAGCCTCAAGGTCTCCCGACTTGACAGCGCTCGAGCAGACGAGCATAAGCAGGCCTTCTTTCTAGCACATACCATAGCAACCGACTATCTCGCTTCACTCAAGCTAAGCGGTCACATATTTAACGCTTATTATGACTCCCTGATAGGAAAACTAGAGACCTTCTCTCGGCTCATTGGAAGCGGTGGACGCCGAGCAGATTTTGTTGCAGCAGCTGACGCTGTGACCTCGGCTGCCGATGAAGCCATCGAAAAGCTAAGCACCCTTGACGAACCAAATCAAGACGACCAAGTATTTTACGACAACATGGTACAGAACCTTAAGGATATCCAATACCACTTCACGAAGATACGTCAATATTACGTATCCGGAGATGACCATCTCGGTGCCGCTGAAATTGTTAAGCTATCACATAAAATCGAGACCAATAACCAGACCACCGAGAAGATTGTCAAAGATTATGTTGAAAATTCAACAATTGCCGAAAGATTCAGAAAATTCAAGTCGCTAGACATCTAACCCGTCTCGATAGGTATTGACAAACCTATAATCTTCCACTATAATAGTACGGTTTGCTCAAAAATTGATGAGTGACCAAATGACCCTCCCGACCGAATGGAGAAAAAATGAATGCACCTCGAAAGGCTGCAATCTTGATTGCGATCTTGGTTACGATCGTGATGAGTGGCTACTACGCCACACCTGCCGGAGCCGGTGAACAACTCCAGCTCATCACGGTGAAGGTTCAAGAGCCTCGCTGCAGCGCCAACGGCACTGCTGTGCATACTCTGACCATCACCAACGCCACTGAGTATCCGATCAACACATTGGCCGTCGATATGTTCGGCAACGAACATCACGTGGTGGAATTGCCGGGCGGAGATTCGGTTAGTTTTGAATTCGAGACTGGCCTCGCCAAAACCGAAGGATGGAGCTTCGAGGTAGACGCCGCTATCCCAGGGCACGAAGATGACCCAAACTATGCGCAGGTCATCACCGGGACTCACCCCGGTCTTGACTGCCATAAGCCGCAATCGACAGATGCCCCGAATGACGCCACGTCGAACACCACGACGACCAGCCTGGCTGCAACCGCACCTCAGCCGGATATTGGAACCGCTCTCGCCATCACGCGCGAGAAGCCAACCATTTCTGCCAGCAAGCCAGTCTCGGGAACCGCACCCGAAGAACTGGCCTATACCGGATCTCGTCAAACCGAGATTCTGGTCAAGGTTGCCTTGACCTGCTTGGTGCTTGGCTTGTACCTGCTCTTTCAGGTGCAGCAATTCCGCGCCCGGGCTCGACGCAAACAGCGACGCGCCAACATAGCCAAGGCTCGTCAGAGTTAAGGCAAAACCTCCGGAGCTTCACATCTCTTGCTCCGGAGGTATATTTTTTTACTACCACAGGGGCACTACCTGCAATAATCATACCTGGTAATGTGTGTTGTGCAGCTCTTGGTATTGTCAGATTTAGCTAGATGCATTTTCCAGTTATCGACTATTTTATAACTTTTTCAGTTTTCTCGAAGCGACTCATACCTACTAATCCATGATATACTTTAGCAAAATAAGGTATGGAGAACTGCTATGAACAAAAAGCTCTTAATTATTATTACTATAATAGTCGTTGTAGTTGGAATAGGTGCAACGATCTTAATAGTAACCACAAACAAACCAAAAAATGATACCAGCACCCAACAATCAGCAGGGTCAGGAACAGATAATACGTCAACCAACGAAACCACCGAGACTAAAATAGAAGGCAACCTGGCAAGTATGACTGAGGGTGGCAAGGCATTGGTCTGTGATATGGACTACACCGGCGAAAATGGTGCCAGTAAAGGAAAAATGTACACTGATGGCAAGGGTCGTGGACGCATCACCATGGATATAGAAACAACTCGTGGCAATTCTGGACAATCCAATACGCTTGTTCATTCTAAAAAAGTATATACCTGGACCAAGACCGACTCAGGTACCTTTGGTATGGTTATGGATATTAACGCCCTAAGCTCCGGTGGCTCCAACTCACCTAGTGGTAGCGATAGTCAATCGGCAAATAAAAACTTTAATATGTCCTGTAAAAAATGGGCTATTGATGAATCCATTTTAACTGTTCCAACCGATGTTAACTTCACTAGCCCACCCGTTACGCCTTAACGCCAAGCCATAAATACTCCAAATAATGCCGTCCTCCAGTTTGGTTGGCACTTGCGGAATAGCTATTAAACAGATTAAGCTTATGCTAACGCTATGAGACAAAGAAACGCCATCTCTCGTATTAAAAAAGGTCGTAAATTCCTCTATATATCCAGAAATGGCGCAGTACGCGATAAGAAAACCCTTACCTATATCGAAAGCCTTTCGATTCCTCCTGCCTGGGATATGGTGACGATTGCCGGCTCGCCAAATGCCAAAGTTCTCGTCACTGGTCAAGATGCAGCTGGGCGCACGCAGTGTATTTACAACCCAAAGTTTCGAGCTCGCCAAGATAAGCTCAAATTTGACCGCATTTTGCGCTTTGCTGATGCCCTACCCGGCTTACGCCGGCAAATCACAAGAGATCTCGCTCGCAAACGGATAGTTAAAGAAAAAGTGCTAGCCTGTGTGGTGCGCCTAATCGACGAAGCCTACTTCCGCGTGGGCAACGAAAAATATGCTAAAGACAACCAAAGCTACGGCATTACCACCATGCGATCCAAGCACACCGATGTGCAAGGCAATACAGTCACCTTCGACTTTATCGGCAAAAGCGGCAAACAGCACATTAAAAGCATCACCAATCGACAAGTAGCAAATATCGTAAAAAAACTCGATGAACTGCCCGGCTATGAGGTGTTTCGCTATGTCGATACTGACGGCAGGTTGCATGATGTGGAAAGCACGGACGTGAATGCATATATCAAAACTCACATGGGCGAAGAGTTTAGCGCCAAAGACTTTCGCACCTGGGGCGGTACGCTTCTAGCCACCAGTGAGCTCTTGGCTGTTGAGCGTATGCGTCATCATACCGATCGACAAAAACAAGTCGTAGAAGTGGTGCGCCGCGTGGCTGAAAGGCTTGGCAACACCCCAGCCGTGGCTCGCACCAGCTACATCGACCCGCGCGTCATTAACGCCTATACCGAATCTACACGTCTAGAAAAAGTAAAAATTGCCATGGAGAAGATGCGCCCGCGCAAATACATGAGTCGTGACGAGCAGTGTGTACTAAGGCTTCTAGAAACCGCATAAATTAAATGATTTAATATACCGCTTAATCTGTTGCAATACTATAAATGTATTGCTTTTTTATTACTTTTGTGCTATAATATCACTTATCACCTTGTAGGAGGTGGCTATCTGGACCTGATCTGATTATCGGATCCTGGTTAGCTACCTTCAACCGAGGGCTAGCGTTTCGACGACAGCCCTGGAGGGTGAAATGAACCTGAAAAGAACAAAAGCTGCGATAGTTTTTTTCGTAATCACCATCATGTTCGGTGTGGCGTGTAGTTGCGCCGCAGCGCCAACCACTCCGACCGAGCCACCTGTTGAGCCGCCGGTGGAACCGACTACCTGGGAGTTCTCTCTCAAGGTCGGTATGCCAGCCGATCTCGTCGCCAAGTATGGTGGCGAAGCCGCGGCCCGCGCCAAGGTCGAGCAGCAGCTGGACTATGCCAATGCGCGCTTCGCTGGCTTCGCCAAGCCGATCGTCTGGAGCATGAACGAGTTTTTCATCTTCGACGGACCGGCGCTCGATCAGCTGATTGGTACACCAGTCGGCTCCGATTTTCGGCTCCTTTACTCGGAGAACACCGCACTCGATGACGGTGGCTGGAAGCCCCAGTCGAAGTCCATCGTCATCCGCTGGACGCCGGCCACGGGTGGTGTCTTCGGTCCCTACGGAGCTGACTCGCTCGTCCACGAGCTAGGTCACGCCCGTGGCGCCATCGACATGTACGGCCTCAACGTAGCTGGGGTCAACAACCCCGTGAACAGACAGGACTACACACCAGCCGGTGGGTTCATGACCTACCCTTACGGTGCTAGCCAGTGGGATGATTACTCGAAGAGGATCATCAATGCGTCCGCAGACTCGGTCTACAACGATGACCACATCGTGACCGAGTCATTGCCGGACACGTTCCAGGTGCGCGCCACCAAGAACGGTGCGCCGGTGAACGGTGCGACGGTGGAGCTCTTCGGCGTCGAATGGTACTCGGTGTCGGTCAAGCCGACGCCACACCAGACCGGCGCGACCGGCGCGAATGGTAGCTGGACGCTGCCATCGAGCCCGTTCCACCCAAACCCCTTTGACTACTGGAAGATGGACTACCCCATCTCATTGGTCAAAGTCACGAGTGGGGCGGCCGTCGGCTACGGCTGGCTGACGCTCCCGGACGCCGGGAACTGGTTCTTCACCCACCCGGGTGAGGCCTATCAGCTCAACGTCAACCTCGTCTGAGTGCTTCACGGCACTCAGACAGCCCCCGACTTTTAGTCGGGGGTTTACTTTTTTATATCGACTTACCTCAAACCTAGCTTGGACACATCATCTCAAACACATTCGCTTAACATGAGCACTCATTACATCTATAATTTGGCTTGAAAGACTAACTCGTTAATAAGGAAGCCCTCATGACCGTATCAATAACTGAACTCACTCCACAAATACTCGCCCTCAATACACCAGATAAAGCTTTTGTGTATAAAATATCTGGCAATACCATTATAGGATCTTGGAATATTCTTGATGCAAAGTGGCTCAACCTTTTATCAGCTCAACATGCTCAAACAGACTATCAAGTAACATTCACTCTAGATGAACAATCTGGAACATTCGATTTTTGCGATAATGCGCAATCATCAAATGCCGCGGCAGGTGCTTCGGGATTATCCGCCAAAAAAGATTTTTTTAGTGGGAAGCAGATGAGCATGAAAAAAGGTGTAAAGTTTGGTTTTGCAATGCAGGATAAAGACAAGCCAACTCAGCCTGCTGGTATTGCGACATACGACTTCAATACCTCAACCATCAAGCAGCCAATTATCGAGCTCCTAAAGTCTAATGGATGGAAGCAAAAAGGCGGTTTTCTAGCGAAGTTGTTTGGAGGCTAATAAAAGTCTGCTGGCATCAATCACGAACCCTACCTTATTCCGTATTTAAATAAATCCATACGTTACCACCTGGAGTATATTGGAGTCTTATTGATAAAATAGTAATAAATTGCTATACTATTGCAGTTCTCAATTAGATATTCTTGGGTGATTAGCTCAGTTGGCTAGAGCATCTCGTTTACACCGAGAGGGTCGGGGGTTCGAGTCCCTCATCACCCACCATTATGAAGACTCCACGGTAGTGGAGTTTTTATAATGGTAAAGCGATAGGACGATAACCGTAGGTTCGGCGAACGAGGAGCGCAGGTCAAGATGGCAGCGTGCTGCACGTCTTACCGAGCACCGCAGGGAGAAGGGCGCCAGCCCGCTATCCCTCATCACCCACCAGAGATACATTTAATCTTGCGACATGAGATAAGCCTCACTAATCAGTTAGCTCATACCGTATAAAAACTCTGTGCCCAAACTTGCAGGTTTATAGATATCAAAAACTAAGCTGCTGGTGTATCAACATTAGATTCTGGCGTATTACGCGCCCGAATTTCAGCAATCTTGCGCTCCACCTCTTCGGGACCAGCCGATACCACCCCACTCGCTCCACCAAGTTCCTCTAAGGCCTGAGCTCGCAACTGGGCTTCTTCTGCCTCGGCTGTATCCCGTTGAGCGCGCCGATCGACCAGCTGATTTGCCATCTCTTGATGTTCAGCGGAACTATCCAAAACATCTGCCCCTTCACTAATTGGTGTCTCAACTCTATCTGTTTTACCAATCAACATATCCCTTAGTTTATCTAGCAATCCTGTATTTTCACTAGCATGTACTGGTTTTTTCTGAGGCCCCTCAGAACCCTGTCGTGTTTGTGGTGTTTGTGGTGTTTTTGATGGCATATCACTCTCCTTTTCTTCGACAATAGTGTATCATATATGCGTTCTTACTTGCTCGGGCGAGTGGTGGAACTGGTATACACGACGGACTTAAAATCCGTTGCCTCACGGCTTGAGGGTTCGAGTCCCTCCTCGCCCACCATTTCAGAGTAAAAATCCGAGAAATGAGATTTTCGGGAAATTTGAGCGCATCCAACGCTCTTTTTCTTTGGTTTTGCAGAGCGTGAGATCCCACCCCAGCCGCCCCACGAAGGCCATTGCCATTTAGCGCACATTGGCATAGACTAGCATAAGAACTTAGGTGAGTTTTATGCCCCGTAAACACGTCCATTTATCAATCACTAAAGCCCTTGAATACGGCTGGAAAGCGGCCAGTCATTACGTTGGATTTTATCTGATACTTGCTCTATTGATATTATTTTTCAATCTTATCCCATCGGTGTTTGAGGTATTTTTCGACAACAGCATCTATACCCCTGTTATAAGAGGCATATTCATCACGCTAATCGCTCTTGTTACTCTGGGGATTATCCGCACCACCCTCAAGCACGTCGACCGCAAAGATGCTAGCCTACTCGATCTGTTTCGCCTAAACCTGTTCGGACGCTACTTAGCAGCAGCATCTATTTATCTATTCATGTTTATTGGTGGACTCATGCTGTTTATCATCCCCGGCGTTTACTGGGGGCTAAAATATCAATTTGCCACGTATCTAGTGGTCGATAAAAAAATGGAAATTGCCCAAGCCTTCGAAGAATCGGCTCGAATGGTTGCTGGATATGAGTGGGACCTATTGAGTTACTGGCTCATCATGCTCCTGCTAAATCTAGCCGGAATCCTATTCTTTACAATCGGTATCGTGGTCACCTTACCAGTGACGCTAATCGGCTACAGCTACCTGTACCGCCAGCTTCGTAAGTAATGGGGGGGCACGTAAGTCGCCCAATTACTCAACAGTATTTACCTTTATCAATGTAGCGGTTGTACTTACTGTCTTATTAACAATATTCAACCCTAGCTCATCAGTAGCTTCCCTCTCATCTGTTCTTGAGCTGGCTATTTTTACTTTCCCCACAGTTATGATTGTCATGTTTACAGATAGACATAATCGTCACTTTGAAAGAAATATCATGATTAATCTATTTTGCCTGCTTGTCCTTTTTGGTACTCTAACTGTATATTTTTGGCCCAAATAACCCACCAAACAAAAAATACCCTTCGGGTATTCTTTGTTTGGTGCGGACGAGAAGACTACTTTGTATAATTTTCAGCCTTTCTCGAAACAAGTTTCTGCGAGAGCCCTCAATTATCGCCCTTCGCGACTTACGTCGCAGGAAGTTCGAGTCCTGACATTCATATCAAACAAAAAATACCTCTCGGGTATTCTTTGTTTGGTGCGGACGAGAAGACTCGAACTTCCACGCCTGAAAAATAGGCACTAGCCCCTCAAGCTAGCGTGTCTACCAATTCCACCACGTCCGCGTATTATCTGAATAATGTACTGTATTAAGGTGCGCTAAGACAAAAGCTTGAGGAGCTTGAGCCGTTTTGTAATGGAACTGGTCAAAGCCAGTTCGAGCTAGCGTGTCTACCAATTCCACCACGTCCGCGTATACTCATGTGCAAAAAAAACAGCAAAGACTATTTTACCAGATTACCTCTAGCTTGTCAGCCCTCAAATTAGTGCTGTGTAAGAGAGAAATATCAGCGCCAACCCAAGTGCAATCGAGAGAGGAATCAGCACCAAGAGATTAATGTAGTAATACAGATCTTTTGGCTCGTTCCACTGTGTTTTCTGCGCCTTCGGCAGCTTCTTCCAATCAGCCTTGTAACTCTCCCAAACACTTTTACTGCGTGCCAAAGTCCAGATACCACCAACAAACAGTAGCATTCCCAGACCAAGCTGACCGAATAGATTTCCCATGTATGTCAGTACTAAAAACCATAGAAAGATTACCAGCCCGGTTAGTCTCCCCCAATCGTCTTTGCGCTTAATTTTGCGTGCCATAATATAATCTCCTAATTATCATAATTATTTGGTAAATGATCAGCCAAATGCTTCATCGAATATTCTTTACGCAACTGGCGGGGTAAATCTTTCAAGCTAACGCCTATTTTAACTCCCGGGTTGAAGATATTGAGCGGATCAAAAACCTTCTTCACATCCTCAAACACCCCATATAAATGCTCACCATAGAGTCGCTTGAGATATGGCGCCCGCAGACGGCCATCGTTGTGCTCACCACAAGTCGAACCACCCATCTCAATCACCAACCGATAAAACTCATTCATGAGCTCGAACATCTTCTTGCGATCAACTTGAGAGCTCAAATTCATGAAAGGCTGCATATGAAAATTGGCATTCCCGGCGTGTCCCCAAACGGCAATATCCAGTTTATAGCGCTCAAACATCTTGTAAACTTGCTCAATAAACTTCGGCATCTGTTCTAACGGCACAACACCGTCCTCAATGATTGGTAAAGCTTTCTTCGCACCGCGTAATTTCCAAATAATAGCCGCCGCCCCTCGACGAATCTTCCAAAGCCTTACTTGCTCTTTTGGATCGGTTGCTACTCGTGAGGCAAACGCTAGTTCTTTAAAAACCTTCTGCACCTTCTTGGTTTTTGAAGCTCGCAAACGAGACTTTGAATCATCAAATTGCACCAACAGCACTATCCCTGGCATTTTGTCAGGCATAATTCCGCGAATTTGTTCTGGATCATGCTCGTGCAAGAACTCTAGTAGGTGGCGATCGACAACTTCCAGCGCCGAGGGCTTCAAGGGCATAACCAGCTCGACGGCCCGAGCAGCGTGCTCCATATCTTCAAAATAACCAACGATGAGATGTGTCTGCGGATTGTATGGCACGTGGCGGAGAGTAACCTCGGTCACGACACCCAAAGTCCCTTGACTGCCAATAATAAGCTGACCCAAATCAAAACTGCCGTCCGGACCTTTGACATGCCACAGATCATAGCCAGCCGTGTTTTTATTCACCCGTGGATAAGCTTCTGCTAACTGATCCCAATTTTCCTCGATAAGATAGTCAACATTGCGGTAAATATGACCCTCAAAATCCGTTTGGCGCTGCTTTTGGCGTAATTCCTTCGCACTCAAGCGATGTACTTCAATCACCTGACCATTGGCTAACACTACCCGTAAACTCTCAATATAATCCCGTGTAGAGCCATATTTTACTGTCTTTTCTCCAGCCGAATTATTTGCCACCGCTCCTCCAATAGTCGCAAAGTCGATGCTAGCCGGATATGGCGGCATAAAACGTCCGTGACTGTGCAAAAGATGCTGGAGATCTTTATAAATCATGCCCGGCTGAACTGTAATCGTATCTTTAGTCATACCAATAAAATGGTTCATATGGGCTGGCATCACCATCATCAGACCCTCACCAAGTGCAGCACCACCCTGATCTGTACCCTTACCGCGAGTGGTAATCGGGATTAGATTTCCCTTGGCAGCCTCCTGTGCCACCAGGAGCACAGTTTCGGCTACATCGGCTTCGTTTTGTGGGTAGGTAATAATTTGTGGTACCACCCGAAACACGCTGCCATCAGTCGAGAAGAAATCTCGAGTAGTTTTGTTTACGCTGACTTCGCCGGTCGTAGAATTTCGAAGCCTTTCATAGAATTCGCTCATATCACTATGTAGCATAACAATTTTCATCGTAGCGTGCAAAAATTTCTTAACTGTTTTTTGACAGATAGCTACACCTTAGGCTATTCTGAAATAAGATAAGCACAAGCAATATGGCGAAGACAAACATCCGTAAAGCAGCGCGTAATAAGACTAGGCTCAAAGAAGTAAGGCGCTTCAAACAGCCTGTATTGTTTGTAGTTTTAGGTCTTTTTGCCACTGCTGGCACAATTCTGATTTACGCCTCACTTGCCAGTTCCACCCCAGTAGTAAACACTAATGCTGAGTTTTGGCGTGCCCGTATAGCCGGCTGTGAGTCAGGCTCTGGTCCCAACAGTCAAGGGCGCTACACGGCTTCAAATGGTTCCGGCAATTTTGGCGCCTACCAGTTTGATGTGCGTACCTGGAAAGGGGCTGTCGGCCCAGAATTAGCTGCTCAATACCCCAACCCCACTCAAGCGCCACCAGAAGTTCAAGATCAAGCGTTTTATAATACTTTCGCCCGTCGTGGCAGCCAGCCCTGGAATGCCAGCTACAAATGTTGGCGCACCGATGAGCTAGCCGCTCGGCCACTGGGAGTAATTCCTCTAAAGCTTCCGAAGCTCGGTAAATCTGCCCCCACCGAGGAGCCAATCGTCGGTCCGCCAAAGTCAGCTTACAACATCAAAGTCCAGGGTCGAGTCTACGTCGATGGTAAGCTTGTACCCAATATCAAGCTCATTACCTGTGTGGATGGCGTTACCACCATAACCGGATCAGGGGGAGTATATAATTTTGAGCTACCAGCCGGGAATAGCTATTGTGTGCGCGTAATTGAAGGCTTGCCTGCCAACGCGCGGCTTGATAAAACCAACAATAATCCCGAACGAGCCAGTGCCAGTAGCTATGAGCACCAACTCGCCGCCAAAAACTACTACAAAAACCTCTGGCAGTTTTTCACCCCATACTACACCTGGGATCGAAGTACTGACGAAAATGCTGACTTTTGGTTTGTAACTCAGTAAGCTGTTGTTAATTATTGACATTTTCAAACAGATATTGTAGTATACACTCACTCGAAATCCGAGTGGGCACCTAACTAGGCGGGGATAATGTACACGAGAATCAAGAATGAAGTTTTCGACATCGCCAGTCTCAAGCCAGGAGACGTCCTCATGATTAAGGCTGGTACGAACAGCCAAGAGATCTGGACCATCTCGCTGACGCACCTCTCTCATTACTCACGACAGAGTATAATAAACCCAATGGTTATGACCAACTCCTCTTCACAAGGTAGAAGGGTTCGTTATCACGAGAGTGGTGGCCAAATCAGTCGTCGCATAAAAGTTGGTGGCCATCTCGCCTACGGGTGGGGTAAATCCCTACCCATCCAGTCGATCTGGCTCAACAACCAACGTATTAGCCCTTAAGCTCAACCCCAGAACACGATCCCCAGAAATATCCCTGGGGATTTATTTTACACAAAAATACCCCAATGGGTGTTTTTTGTTTGGTGCGGATGAAAGGACTCGAACCTTCACGAGATTGCTCTCACTGGCACCTGAAGCCAGCGTGTCTACCAATTCCACCACATCCGCAGCTTATTACTGCTTAATAGGAGCTAGTTCGGACTTGACTGCCCAATTTTCCACCGCTCGAAATCGAT
>CAZHOZ010000018.1:0-11501 GCA_964533895.1 uncultured Candidatus Saccharibacteria bacterium
TGGTAAGATAGTAAAAAGCATATGAGCGAACAAACGTCAAAATATTGGCTACACTCTTTTTTATATGAAATAGCCTAGCGTAAATCGAGCTGTCGGGTTTTGATTGCTTCAGGGATTACTCCCTCGGGCCCTTATCACGTTGGGCATGCTCGCGAAATTCTCACGGCCGAAGCAGTTCGTCGCGGGCTCGAGGCGCGTGGTCGTGAGGCGCTTCATATCCATAATGTCGATGATTTGGACGTCCTCCGAAAACGTTACCCTTATTTGCCTGAGTCATTTGAGGCTGAGGTTGGCAAGCCAGTTTATCTCGTGCCGTCTCCAGATGGCAGTGCGGGTAGTTATGCCGATCACTATTTCTCAGAATATGCTGCTGCTGCCCAAAAACTGGCGATTCCGATGGAGATTTGGCATTCGCACGTGGAGTATCAGCGGGGGATTTTTGCTGATGCTATCATCGCAGCTCTCACGCGTCGGGACGATATTGCAAAAATATTAACTCGCATTTCACAGCGAGAGATGCCCTCTGATTGGCAGCCAATTCAAATTTTGGATGCTACCACAAAAAGCTTGCGGACAGCTGAGTATCTTGGCTTTGATGCGCAAGCTTATTTGGTTGAATATCGAGCAGCTGACGGCAAGCTACATCAGGCAGATGTGCGTGCGGGGGAGGTTAAGCTAGACTGGCGGGTGGATTGGCCGGCGCGTTGGGCAATTTTGGGTGTTGATGTGGAAGGCTTTGGTAAGGAGCATGCAACTAAGGGTGGTAGCTATGAGACGGGAGCTGCTATCGTACGCGAGATATTTAATGCCGAGCCGCCAATTCCGGTACCGTTTAACCCAATTAATCTTAAAGGTGATAACCAGAAAATGAGCTCGTCTTTAGGCAATCTTGTGACAATTGCCGATGCTCTTGAAGTTATCCCGCCGGATATTCTGCGCTATTTTGTGTTTAAAAGCCTGCCTCAAAAAGTGCTCGCTTTTGATCCGGGAGTTGGCATGGGTCAGCTAATTGATGAGTATGCGGCAACTGAGACAGCAGTGCGCAGCGGCCAGTCGACGCCATTTAAAGATGCCTGGGAAGTATCGGTGTTAGACCAGGAGCATGCCACGGTTTCTACCGTACCTTTTACGCACCTAGCTACGGTGTATCAAACAGCTCAGGGAAATAGTAAAAAAGTCTTGGAGCTATTGACCAAAACCGGTCACGCCCAGGCTGTCCGTGAGGATGCCAGCGTCATTGAACGTGAGCTGAGCTATGTGGCTGCGTGGCTGGCGCGCTTTGCTCCCGAATCAATAAAATTTTCTGTTTTACCGCAAACGCCTCAGGTGGAGCTAAATACTATCCAACAAAATTTTGTACGTGGACTTACTGAGGAGCTCGAGAAGGTAGCTTGGGATGGCGACACCCTGCAGGCTGTAATATTTGCCGCTGCTCAACAAGAAGACTTACTACCGAAAGAAGCATTCAAGGTTTTGTACGAACTTTTAATCGGCAAGGCTGCCGGACCAAAGCTTGGGCCATTCTTGGCTAGCTTAGATAGAGATTTTGTACTCGAACGCCTGAGGGCTGTTATCTAGGGTGTTATAATATTAGTATGTTAAGTCCTGTATATATTCGGGAAAATTCTGACGAGGTGCGAGAGTCGATTGCTCGTCGTGGTATGTCGGTGGATATAGACCGTTGGCTTAAGTTAGACTCGCGCCGCTCAGAGCTTATTCCACTTGTGGAAGTTGCCCGCTCTAAACTTAAACTGGGCGGCAAGCCTACCGACGAACAGCTCACACAACTCCAGAGAGATAAGCAAGACTTGGCTCGTCACGAAGAAGAGCTAAAATACATTGAAGCCGAGTGGCAACGTTTGCTGGAGGATATTCCTAATCTAATCGCTGAAGGCACCCCTCCAGGTGGCGAAAGCGCAAGTGTTGAGCTGCGTGCCGGCGGTATGAAGCCAGAATTTGGGTTTAGCCCACAAGATCATTTAGCGTTGAATGAAAAGCTGAAGTTTGTTGATTTTGAGCTTGGAGCTAAGGTGGCTGGTAGTCGGTTTTATTATTTGCGAGATTGTGGTGTGCGGCTGTGGGATGCTGTGCAGGCGTTGACTAAGGCCGAGTTGCGTCAACGCGGCTTTGAGTTTTTGTATGTCCCACATATGGTGAATTCACGTGTGGCTAGTGGTACCGGTTTTTTGCCACGTGGAGAGGAGCGGCAAATCTATAAAGCTGAGGGTGAGGATCTTAATATGATTGCCACCGCCGAGTTGCCGCTGACGGGCTTTGCGATGGACGAGATTATTGATGTAGAGAAACCCGTCTTGTTGGCAGCATCGTCGCCCTGCTATCGGTTGGAGGCGGGAGCTTATGGTAAGTTTTCAAAAGGCCTGTATCGTGTTCATCAGTTTGAAAAGCTCGAGATGTATATTTATTGTAAACCTGAAAAAAGCGATCAACTTCTTGAGGAGATTATTTCGATTGAAGAGGCACTATGCGCGCAGCTTGAAATTCCGTATCACGTTATTCGCATTGCCGATGGTGATCTCTCGGCGCCAGCTTATAAGAAGTATGATGTTGAATACTGGAGTCCAGTGGATGATGCCTATCGTGAGCTCACAAGTTGCAGCAATTGCACGGATTATCAGGCTAGGCGTCTGAATATTCGTTTTCGCACTCCTGATAGCAAGTTACAGCATCCACACACTCTCAACGGTACGGCGGTTACTTCCAGTCGCACGTTGATTGCGATTTTGGAAAATCATCAGACCGCAGACAGTAGGGTACGCCTGCCTGCCGCTTTAGCAAATTATTATGGGGAGGAATACTTATGATGAAATATACCATAGCAGCACGTAAGCTGGAGGTTGATAAAGACTTAACCAGCTATATCGAGCGCAAAATAGCTAAACTCGATCGCTATTTCCCTCGAGCCCATCGACCGGTGGGGGTGAGTGTTGAGCTGCATCGTGATGAAACTGCCGCACCAGATAAGCGCTATGTAGCATCGGCCCATATCGAGGTGCAGGGGCCCGACTTGCACGCTGAGACGGCGACAATAAATCCACATAGTGCGATTGATATCCTGGAGGCCAAGCTGAAGGAGCAGATTCGCAAGTATAAAGAGAAGCATGTACCAAAGCGATTTAGCTTGAAGCGTGATGGCTCAGTAGAGACGGAGTAGAGCCTAGTATGTTTTTTAAGGGGGCTTACAGGTTATATCTGGTACAATAGAACGGTTAGTTATGGCAATTAATCTTAAAACACTCTTTGGCGATCCGAACGTGCGCGAAATTAAAAAGGCGCGGATTCGGGTGGAGCGCATTAATGCACTCGATAGCGAGATCCAGGGACTTTCTGATAAGGCGCTGCGTGCCGAAACCGATGCCTTTAAGCGTCAACTCGAGGAAGGCAAGAGCCTCGATAGCATTTTGGAACGAGCTTTTGCCGTGGTGCGAGAAGCGAGTTTTCGTGTTATTGGGCAAAAGCACTTCGATGTACAGCTGATTGGTGGCATTGTTTTACATGAAGGCAAGATTGCCGAGATGAAAACCGGAGAAGGTAAAACTCTAGTTGCGACCGCTCCGCTGTACCTAAATGCTCTTAAGGGAGAAGGTGCACATTTGGTTACAGTAAACGATTACCTGGCGCGTATCGGGGCTGGCTGGATGGGTCAAGTCTATCATTTTCTCGGGCTTACGACAGGTGTCATTATGCATGACTCGGCATTTTTATATGATCCGAATTATACCGACGAGAAACACGCTGATGAGCGCTTGCGTCACCTGAGACCAGTAACACGCAAAGAAGCTTATGGTGCTGATATTACCTACGGGACTAATAACGAATTTGGCTTTGACTATTTGCGCGATAATATGGTGCAGCACCTTGATCAGATGGTGCAGCGTAGTCTGAGCTTTGTTATTGTCGACGAAGTTGACTCAATTTTGATAGATGAAGCTCGCACCCCCCTGATTATTTCGCAGGCCAATGCCAAGTCCACTGATCGCTATTATGCCTTTGCCAAAATCGCGAAATCGCTAAAACCAGAAGAAGATTACAGTGTTGATGAAAAGCAGCGCGCGGTCAGTTTGTCAGAGGAGGGCATCACAAAAATCGAAAAAGCTTTGGGGGTTGATAATGTGTATGAAGCTGGTCGCATTGAGGACGTTCATCATATCGAGTCGGCTTTGAAGGCCGAGGCTATCTTTCAAAAAGAGAAAGACTATGTTGTAACACCAGATGGTGAGATTGTGATCGTCGATGAGTTTACTGGTCGACTGCTGCCCGGGCGACGTTATAGCGAGGGGTTACACCAGGCCATTGAAGCCAAAGAGGGTGTGACAATTCAGCAAGAAAGCCAGACACTGGCAACTATTTCCTTCCAAAACCTGTTTCGTCTTTATGATAAGCTCTCCGGTATGACCGGTACGGCCGCCACCGAGGCTGAAGAATTTGGCAAGATTTATAAGCTGGAAGTAACTACTATCCCCACCCATCAGCCCATGATTCGACAGGATCTGCCAGATCGCATATATAAAACCTTGATCGGGAAATTCAATGCGGTGGTTGAGGATGTAAAAGAGCGCCATGAAAATGGCCAGCCGGTGCTTTTAGGTACGGTTTCTATCGAGAAAAATGAACTTTTGAGTCGTATGCTGACCAAAGCTGGGGTGCCCCATCGAGTTTTGAATGCGAAAAATAATGAAGCCGAAGCTGAGATCGTGGCTGCTGCTGGTCAACCAGGTGCGGTGACGCTGGCGACTAATATTGCCGGTCGTGGAACTGACATTGTGTTGGGTGAGGGTGTGAAAGATCTCGGTGGGCTGCATGTGATTGGTACCGAAAGGCACGAATCGCGGCGGATTGATAACCAGTTGCGTGGTCGGGCCGGTCGTCAAGGCGATGCTGGATCAAGTCAATTCTATGTGTCGCTCGAAGATGATCTGATGCGTATTTTTGGTAGTGATAAGCTGGCGACTATGATGAGCGCTTTGGGCTTGCCTGAAGATACACCGATAGAGAATCGCATGGTCTCCAAGTCGCTGGAGTCTGCGCAGAAGAAGGTTGAGGGGCACAACTTTGATACTCGTAAACACCTGGTTGATTATGATGATGTGATGAATCAGCACCGTGAGATTATTTATGCTCGCCGCCGTCGCGTTCTCAAGCAGGATTCACTCAAAGACGATCTCTTGCCATTATTTGCGGCTGAATTCCACGCTCTTATCGAGGCGCACACCGATCCGCAGACTGAAATTCTCAATATCCAGACACTTGCAGAAGCGGTGCGCGATATCATTGCCCTGCCAAAAGATTGGGAGAAAACTATCGAACGTCGAGATAAAGAAGCGTTGGCAGACGACTTTATGAAGATTACGCGCGATTTGTACCGTTCGCGTGAGATGGAGTTTGGTGATGAGGGAGTGATGGTAATTGAGCGTTTGGTCAGCCTTAAGACTATCGATACGGCTTGGCTTGAGCACCTTGAGGCGATGGACCACTTGCGCGATGGTATTGGTTTGCGCGGATACGGGCAGCGCGACCCGCTAGTGGAATACAAGGCTGAGGCCTATCGTATGTTTGGCATCCTCACTCGCCGCATCGATTCTGAGGTTGCACACACACTCTTTAAGGTGCGAGTTGATCTAGTGGCAAAGGATGAGCCTGAAAACATTGAAACCGATATCACAAAGGGTGCACAGAGAGCTGTTACTTCTGGTCCGAGTGAATCAGCTCAGGCGTCCAAACAGCAAGCCATGCGTGAAGCCGAGCGAAGCGGTCGAGAAAGTGGTCCGATCCGTCGTACCGGTACTGCTGTGCAAAAAAAGAAGTCTAAAAAGAAAAAGAAGCGTCGCTAACTTTTAGACTAAGATTTTCTGCTATCATAAGAGTTATGCCAAGTAAAAACCCTAGAATCAAGGGCTTTGATGAGCTCGATTCGAGTCAGTTTACCGAGCCAGAAAGCAAGGCGGCTGAGCTTGCTGGCGAGCTATCTCGTCAGCGTTCAGGGCAGGACTCCTCGGACACCAAAAAAACAGTCGACACCGACGATCAGCACAACTCAAGCTTTGGCTTTATTGCCTCGCAGCTAACTGACGTGCATGAGGATATTCGTAAGGCAAAAAGAGTAATTCGGGAGTTTGAAGAAAGAGGTGATGTTGAGGCTGCTCAAGGTGCTAGGGATTATTTAGGGCAGTTGCGCATTGATCGCAAAAATATCTTAGAAGATATGTCCGACATGGTTGCACCGATAAAACGCACCGGTCAGTGGCGGTTTATTGACAAATCTCCAGCCGACATCAAGCGCGCATTAGTTAATTTACCTGGATTTAGAGAGGCTGCCGACCAACTCGCAAAAGAGAACCCCGATATTGGTCAGCAGGCTGGTTTTGTATTATTAGATGAGTTAACTTCTCTTATACAAGAAGGTCGGTTGTCAGTACCGAGAGATTTTTGGCGGCGACAAGTCCTAGATAAACCTGTTTTGATAGAGGAAGAGAAGGGGTCGGCTCAGAGTGGACGCGACACTGGCGATGCCCCTGAGCGTCGTCGATATTTTGATCCTGAAGATTATGATTATGTTGAATGGCAGAGGCATCAGCGGCCCGATGTAGCTGGGCCGACTAAACGGCAGTTGAAGCTACGAGCACGATTTTCGGATACAACTGACTTGCCTCGAGCCACTCAAAGAGGTTATGATAGCCAAGAACAACAACAGAAGGATAGAGATATGACTTCATCACCAGAGCAGCCAAACAATAGTGGCGACCAAGACCCTTGGAGACACGTCAATTCAGAGCTCAGGGATGATCTAAAAGATGTTTTGGGGGGTCGTGTGCCTAGCAATGAACAGAGCCGGGCTGTTGCTGAGAATGATACTGAGGCGTTTTATGGCGCACCGCCAAGCCCGCTGGACTCCAAGGCGACCGATCGCACTCCAGATGATGAGACAAGAAGGATCCTCGATGAGAATGACACTGATGCCTATTATGGCGCACCATCTCGACCCGAGAATACGGGAGCTTCTCGTGCTGAGCAAGCCAATTCTACAGCTGAATCCCAACAGGCTGATGAAGCTCGCCTAAATGAGGTCGAAAGCGCGAATACAGCCGAGTTTGGCGGGCAGACCTTTAATCGTGGCGATAAGGTTCTCTATGAGTCAGATTCTGGTCATTTGGCTGAATATTATGTACTTTGCAACTCAATTGGCGAACCACCCGGGCTGGTGGTGCAATCAGTCGGTAATGAGTCGATGGTATTTGCGATTGGTAGTGACACAGAGGCAAGTCGGGTGCGCAAGATTCGAAACATTGAAGAAGTACCGGATGGCTCTGGTGAGCCGGGCGAGTCCGAACCAGGGGAGCCAGGAGGACCCAGTGGTCCTGAGGGTTTAGGGAGCCTTGAGGATTCGGAACGTCACACCGGTTATGTTGAGCGCGTACCAAATATTCCAACCGCTGAAGATATTCTCAATCATGCCGAGGGGGCGCGCTTAAACGTCGATGCGCAGATCCGGGCTATCGCTGAAGCTAAAGAGCAGCGCGAGAAGCTGTTTGGACGCACCAAGCGAGATCAGGCAGGGTTAGAGCAAGCCAATCAAGCATTAGAATCGATATACGCCCAGTACATGGATAATTGGGCAGCGGTTTTGGCGGGGTATCGCGGAATCGAAGAAGATTTAAATAATTATAAGTCTGATATGCAAGAAAAAACCGTGGTTCTAGATGCTTCATTGACTAGCCTAGAGGCTGATACACAATTACCCCCAAGCATTCGACAGCAACGGATCGATATTTACAGAGATCGTCTCATGCAGGCTCGAGAAGCGATACAGCTGTGCGATGAACGAATTGCCCATCTGAGTCGGAGTGTTGAGGGAGCAACTCAACGGCTAGAAGTAGGGATGATTATCGAAATGGCACAGACGCGTACCAAGATAGAGACAGCTCAGACGGAACTAAAAGCTGGCAAGATAACTCAGAAGTTTAAGAATTGGTGGCGCTCAAAGGGCGGTCGTCGGACTCGATTAGTAGTTGGTGCGGCTCTTGGTATTACTGGTGCGGCAGTTGCGATGACCGGTGTGGGTGCAGGTGTGGGTGGTGCGATGGTGGCTGGGGCCGGTGCTGTCATGCGCGGAACTGGTGGTTATATGGCTACCGAAGCTGGTTGGAATATGATGCACGACAAACGCGCCGACAAGAAAGACTTGCGCGCTCGTACCGAAGCCTGGGGTTCACAAGCGGCTGACAGGCAGGCAGAGGCTGAGCGAGATATGCGGGTTATAACCGAAAACGCCGGTGTGTTAGGTGCTGAAAATATGACCGGACAAGAGCTAGAGGCGTTCATGAAGGCCAATACTGGCGTGTTGTATAGCGATCGGATGTTGCAGAGCGCTTTAGCTGGTAATCCAGAAGCTTCGGCTACAGCGGCGAGTTTGCTCTTAAAAACTCAGCTTGATCGCGTGCAGAGTGACGCTAAGTCTAATAAGACTGCTAAGCGAGCGGGTGCTGTGGTTGGTGTGGCTGCCGCAGCGGCACCATTTGCTCTCAAACACTTCTTTGGTGGACCGCCCCCCGAATCGCCAGGTCCGCCAAAACCACCGACAGACGCATATAATCCACTCGAAGATCGATATACTGGGATAATGAGAACTAGTCCTGGTGCGTCGCAAAATTGGGAGCAACTTGGTCAATTTGCCGAGGCAAACCCGGTAGCAGCAGCCGCGGAACAGGTTAAGGGGCGGGTGCTTGACGCGACCTACAATCGCGTATCTCAAGGGATGGGTCTTAATCAGCTGCGTCAACTCAACGATATCATTGGTGTAGGCTCTGTTTCTCATGGAAATGAAGCGATGGAGCAGATTTTGCCGGCAATCGCACGACAGGTAAAAGATGGAGCTTCCACCGAGCAGATTTTGACCAACTTTAATATTCCAGCGCCATCAGCATAAGCAAATATCTTAAGGAGTAAATATGGACACAGGACAATCACATCAACCAGACATTTTTACCAGACTCGGTATGGTTTCGGCTAGCGACGAGCAAAAACAGCAGCTCGCCGAGCAGCTTGCCGATCTCACTATGACGCGGGTGCTTAGCAAGGTTTCAGATCAGCTTTCTGAAGAGCAGATGGCAGGGCTGGAGCGCCTGATTGATGTTGGTGGCGACCAAGTAGATGATAAATTGCGTGAGTTGGTGCCGGGCTATGATGAACTCGTTGCGGCGACTGCCAAAGAAGTTGGCGATCAGCTCGTTGCCGATCAACAGGCCGTACTTGCCAAGGTACGTGAAGAAGCCGTTAAGCGTCACTAAATGCGTAAAATTATTAACTGAGGTAAAACACCAATGAATCCCCCTGCAAATCCCCAAACTAATGCCGCAGATGTACAATCTCCACTAGAAACATTTGCCCAAAATTTATTAATAGAAAAAGGTGTAGTCGATTTAGATGCCGAGTTAGTTGCGGGGATGAAGCAGGATATACTTGAGCGTTTGGAGATACTTTCTACAAAAGTAATGCTTAGCTCGTTATCGGAAGCTGATGCTGCGGAGTTTGAGCGCCTGGTGGACAGTGGTAGTTCGCCAGCTCAATTGCAACAATTTGCGAGTGACCGTATTCCTGATTTATCGCAGCGAATGACCGATGCATTATTGCGTTTTCGTTCGCTTTATTTAGGGGCTGGAGCATAGATTTAGCTAAATTTTAGAGTTATGACAAATATAGAAGAACTACATCCACCGAAAACTGATACTGAATCGAATAGTGAAGAGCTGGCTGATGATCTTAAATCGATACTGGAGGATGATCCAGATACTGATGAGCCCGCCGATAATTCACCTGATTTGAATGAGCCAGAACCCGATCCTGAAGAGTCGGTACTGCCGGCAGGAGATTTAAGCCCCGCATCGGAACCGCGTACCCGCAATAAAGTCGAGCGTTTGCCTCCAACTCGACCGCTAGAATATGAATACGATACGGTTGAGGTAGCCGGCACGACGTACGAACGAGGGCAGGAGATTGGATTTGTTCCAGAAGAATTTCGTGATGAGGGTGAAGCCAAATCATATGTCGTACTCTGCGGTACGATTGATGATGAGCCTGGATTGGTGGTGCAGAGTGTGGAGAACCCGGGAATAGTGTTCCATATTGGTCGTGAGACGGTGGAAGATTGGGTCCAAAAAGAAGCTGGGATGGTTGAGACTGATGAGAGGAATGAATTTAATTTTCGGGGTCAGACTTTCTTTCGTGGTGAATCGGTGCGCTATACAAAAGAAGATGGTGAACAGAGTGAGTGTGTGGTGTTGGGTACAGTTATTACTGGTGAGGGTCTTATCTTGCAGTCTGTGAAAGATCCGGAAAATCCAAATGACGATCACGTATTTAGAGTAGGTAAGAATGTTGAACTTGATCCAATTCCCCCTCCTCCACCGCCACCTGAGCAGATGCCAGATTTGATTGCTATGAGTACCGATGAAGCGATGAGTCAAGAGGCTCGTGCAAGATCTGTGCAAGAGAGAATTCATGAAAAGCAAGAGTTTGACCAGGATAAAGCTGAGTGGACAAGCCGTTTTCCAGGCTTTGGTCGGTCGAAAGTTGGGCGTGCTTTATTAAGTTCAGTTTATGCTATTCGTCACCCCGTCCAGTCAATTTTTCGCCAGAACCTGCTACGTAATGTGATTGCTGAGCGAGATTACCAGCAAATGATGGCCGGTGATAGGATAGATGAGATCGAGTTTGGAAGTCAGGCAGAAGCCGCGACCCTAGAGCGTCTGAGTTTGGCACGAGATGCCCAGGAGCGAGGAAGTGGCTGGGAGGCCGGGCAAAGGCTGCATGGTGATGAGGTTTTGCAAGAAAGCAATCCAGAAGTTGCTAGTTTTCGAGCTAGTGCAACCGAGCTTATAAGGGAGCGAGCATTGGGCAATCTCTCTCAGGCTGATTTTGAAGAAGCCAAAGAGAGGCTTTTTGCTGAAACTGAGTGGTTTAGAGAGCGCGGTGGTAGTAATGGCGAATCGGTAGTGCACTCTGTTGATAGCTTTGACAAGGTAGTCGAGCATTTGGAGAGGATGCTCGCGACTATTGAGCATACTCAAGCCATGGAGCGGATGGATGAGGCTTTATCAAGTATGCGGTTAATTACCGGAGAGACACATATGGGGGCTCGATCGGAGGCTAAGCTTGGATGGATTGATAAAGTAACCGACAAGGTAACTCGAAGCAAGATAGGGAATGTTGTTCCCGATCAGGTGCTGGCGGTAGCGGTGGCGGCAGCTGGAGCTATTACCACGCGTACAGCAACTAGTGGGGCTAGCAAATTAGCTAAATGGGGAACGTTTGGCTTGGGCGGGGTAATCTCAGGAGGTGGAGTATTTCTTAGGGAGCGTTTACACTTGCGCCAAGAAGAATCGCTGGTAGGTCGTGAGATAGCTTATGGTGAGCAAGGTCCAGATGCGCCGATAGAAAATACACCGATTCGAGAACGCATGACGGAGAGTCAGGTGGATTCGCTACTG
>CAZHOZ010000019.1:0-4764 GCA_964533895.1 uncultured Candidatus Saccharibacteria bacterium
AGTGGATGTCGAGCGTTGGCGAGCTATAAAAATCTAAGGCGCTCAATGCATCTCCCCTTGTGAGCTCCTGCTATAATCAACGTACTGCTGTCTGCCCCCGTAGCTCAGTGGATAGAGCGCCGCCGTCCTAAGGCGGGCGTCGGGAGTTCGAATCTCTCCGGGGGCGCCATTGATTTGAGGATGGCCAACGGCTAGCGCCACGACAAAAAGCTTATCATTTAAGAGGATTAAAGTTATCGACAAAGTCGGAGTCGATAACAAGGAATACATACAGGAATGTATTTCGAGCATGCAACGGAATTATATACTCATATTCTCTCCGTGAGTATCACGCATGACACCATTGTACTAAAATAGAATAATATGAAGAAAAATATAATCATCATTATCTTTATCTTTAGCGCAGTGGCACTTGGAATACTGGGCTATATTTTAATCACCTCACGTCCAAGCTCTGAAATGCAGGCTCTAGAGTCCATTATAAAAGACCTGGAACTACCTGAACCATACTCACGTTATAAAGACGATACTGGTTATCATAGAGATTGGAAGAACACTAGTCGTTACAACAGAAGAATTACACTTGAATACAATTCATCTCAAGATATAATAACGACACGAAACAAGCTACAAAGTCTTGGCTGGAGATTAGCTCATCCAAAGAGTGATAGCGCCTCAACATTTGATACAGAAACCCATATCAAAGACGGTGTACCGGCCTGCATAGAGACAATAATCCAAAAAAGTGATATTTCCGATGAACACACTGCAGACCTAACAATTGGGCATACCAATGATGATATGTGTGATTTTAAATGAAGCTATGTCCTGATATCCTAGTATAACTAGCTCCATTCTTTTGAATACAATATATGTTCAATTGCACTAGTATAATCAAGAACTTCATCCTTTTTAAACCAGATATTGATCTCACGCTCGGCATTTTCAGCACTATCACTAGCATGGATAATATTGCGAATTGGCCAGTCACCAGCGTCTGCTAACTCATAAGAATCGACCGAATAATCAAAGCCTATCGTACCCACGTCAGCCACCTGCGGACTGGTCGCGCCTCGCATTTTGCGAACAATTTCAATAACATGCGCACCCTGCAACACTATAGCAACAAGCGGTCCTGCCGTTAGCCCTCTCATTAGCTTACGTCGTGTATTCAGTGCCAGATCTCGTGCACTCATCGGCGGCTCAATACCCTTCTCAAGATATGAATTATATGTACGCTCTCCATTATCTTTGAGCCACTCTTCACTATCCGTGTAATGCTGACCTGCCAATTTCTCGGTTGGTATCACCATTTTCATACCACAAAGTTTGAGCCCCTTGCGTTCAAACCGGCTAATCAGCTCCCCTACAATCTGACGCTTCACAGCGTCTGGCTTTAATAGCACCAAAGTACGCTCCCGGCGGAGCTCATGAAGTTTTTCGCTATCGGCAAGTATTTTTGTCATAGTTTTCCCCTAATTAATTATTTCTGCTAACTGTGCAGCATTATCATGCGGACCGATAAGCGCAGCACGCATACCACTAGGATTGAGATACTGTTGCGCTAAAGCCATAATATCATCCGCCTGTACAGCCTCAATACCCGCTAGAATGTCATCTACTGAACGTACCTGACCAGTCAGAAGTAGTTCGGCACCAAGCCGATCGGCCACTGCCCCATTCGTCTCCTGGCTCATAATAATCCGTCCGCGCAGCTGCTGTTTTACGCGCTGCAACTCATCAACACCCACTGGCCTAGAACGGACAATATCCAGCTCTTGCACGATAGCTTCGAGTGCTTCGGCAACCTTGTCATTACTCACACCCGCATATATCTCCCACTTGCCGGTATCTGCATAACCGGTCATACCCATATACACCACGTAGGCTAGGCCTTTCTCTTCTCGAATAGTATGGTAAAGCCGCGAACTAGGCCCACCACCCATAAGCGCACCAAGTACCCGAAACGCTGCTTCATTATGGTGCCGAAGCGGTACCCCTCGACCAGCTAGCACCAGATGAGTTTGGCTGGTATTCTGGTGGTAAATATGCACCTTCTCTCGAGCCAGCGGACCATGTACCGGGGCAAAATGGCGGGGCGACGCCACGTGCGGTGCCTGAAAAAGCGGCGTGATAACTCGCTCTGCTTCGGCAAGCGTAACATTACCAGCAACTGCCATCACCGCATTTGACGGTACATACTGCGCCGAGTGATAACCCGCAATTACCTCTCTTGGCAAGGATCGGATGGTCTCCTCTGTACCCAAAATATTGCTCCGCAGCACATCATGTGGCCACAGCTCATCGCCAATTAGGTCAAAAATATACTGTCCTGGGTCATCCCGATACACATTCATCTCTTCTATAATCACTCTACGCTCCCTGTCAATCTGAGTTGGATCAAATAACGGGTGCATGGTAAGATCAGCCAGCAAATCTGCAATTTCAGTAAATTTTTCTGAAGGAATTTTGGCGTAATATGAAGTCAGCTCAGCTGTCGTATAGGCATTCATAAAACCCCCAACACCATCGACTGTTTCTGAGAGAATCTTGGCTGAAGGATATTTTTTGCTGCCCTGAAAAAGTAGATGCTCCAAAAAGTGCGAAACGCCATATTCGCGCTGCATATCTTCATAGCGACCGCCTGCCCCAAAGAATATCTGTAAAGTTACACTATCGGTATCTGGCATGTGGCGATGCACCAAACGCAAACCACCCTCGAGCTCACGTATATATTCCGGATTGGTCACTTCGCGCTCTCACTAGCTCTTTGCTGCTGGGTACGACGGCGGACGATTTTTTTATGAACAAAGCGCCACCCCAAGAACAAAATTGCAGCCAAAATTATGTAATCGAGATAATGTAAGTATTCATAATATTTACGCCACTCCTCACCCACTATATACCCAAAACCAACCCAGATTAAGGTCCACACAAACGATCCAATGAGTGTCTGTGTCAGAAAGCTCGAAAAAGACATCTTGGCCGCACCAGCCACAAACCCCATATAAGTACGCACAACTGGGGTAATACGTGAAATGAAGATGGCTTTGGCGCCATTTTTGTCAAACCACGCTTGAGTTTTTTGATAGTCATGCATGGAAATAAATAAGTATTTTCCATACTTACGCACCACAGTCTCACCACCGGTTGCCCCCACCCAGTAGGCCAAACAGGAACCAATCGTCTGCGCAATCACACCAAGAACAAAAACAAACACGATATTCAGATCGCCAGCCTTCGCAGCCGCACCCGACAGTGCTAATACCGCCTCCGAAGGAATAGGGGCACCCGCATTATCCAAAACAAGAATAATACTAATTCCCAAATACCCAATCTGGTTAATTACATTAATGGCTAGCTCAAGAAAATAGGCTGAAATACTCATGCGCAAATTCTATTGTACCGCACTCTTATGATTGCTGCCGATAGTTTTAGTCCTGAAGTTGACTCTGAAGTTCTTCGGCTGGCTCATAACTTGGCGCAAGCAGTCGCGCTCGTGCTATAGATTGGGCAGCTGCCACTTTATCGCCAGCCTCGAGCTGCAACTGAGCCTGAAGTGTCAACGCAATAGCAACCCTGTCGGCAATGCGTACAAAACTACGATTAGCAATTACCTCGTCGGTATATTCCTGCGTAATCACCGTCAGCACCTCCAGAGCCTCGCGTGTAAAGCCCTCACGCGCTAAAGCCTGCGCATAGCTCACCTGATATTGAGGATTATTATAAGGATCCAACTCCACCGCCCGACGATAGGCCGCTAAAGCCTCCGAGGTTTTACCCAGACGTTCATTTGCATTACCGAGTGCGTACCAATGCCGAGCATCACGTGGTTCTCGACGAGTAGCCTCAGTCGCCAAACGAGCTGCCCTTTCGGCATATTTCGTCTGCGGCGTTTCCTGCATATCATACATATCCACCCAAAAAAGTGCGGCCTGCGAAAGCGTGTCTGGCGGCACAACTGGCGCCTGCAAAAGGATGTCAAAGCGCGCTCCTGCCTCCTCCATATCTAGTGGCAGCACCACATCAATATAAGCTTGGTCGATACGCGATAGATAGAGTTGATAGCTAAACCAGGCAGTAAACAACATGACAAGAGATACCAGGCCAAAGCCCATCATTGCTCGACGATCTTTTAAGCGAAACTCTCCATGCTCTTTCGGTACCGGCAGCGCCAGGGCCATCAAAACAAGCAAAATAAGGATTAGTGTTGGATAGTTGGTAACCAGATCAAGAAAACTATGTAGCGCTACGGCTATAAGCGCAATCCGTGCCGACCAAACTATCGGTGAGCGTTTAACAGATCTTTCGCGCCAGAGATAAGCCACAAAACCAGCAAGCATCACCAAAAGTGCCGTAAAACCGACTACGCCCAGCTCAACCAGTACCTGAACCGGTAGGGAGTGAGGATTATTTGTCGCTGTAATTGCACCTCGTTGAAATGCTGGGTGTACCTCTTTATAGGTACCCACACCCCAACCTAAAATTGGCCGCTCGGCAAACATCGCACTCCCCTCACGCCAAAAATCTAGCCGATCAGCGACACTTTGCGACTGCACCGACTCTGCCAGCCTATCCGCCACCCCAACCACAGGCTTCTCAAGATAGCTGCGAGCACTTGTTGCTGCCACCCCAAATGCCACCGCAGCCGCAACAACACCAACCAGCACGATGAGTGCCTTTTTCTTATCGCTGGCGCGCCACCAAGTCAAAGCCAGTAAAACAAGCCCAATTAACCAAGCTGCGCGCGAATAGGTCAGCACA
>CAZHOZ010000019.1:4774-10492 GCA_964533895.1 uncultured Candidatus Saccharibacteria bacterium
AAAGTAACGAAACATACACCCACACGCTTGGTCGATCTTCACTGGTGCGGATTGCCAGATCTAAACTAAACGGCAATGCTGCTAAAAGAAAGGTGGCGAGTGGGTTTGGCCAAAAAAAGAGCGAGGTAGCTCGCTCATAATCTCCTGCGATATACATACCAAGTCCAATCATGCCGACTATACTGGCCGTTATCAGAAAAATTTTGACGAGAAAACCACGTGCGCGCGCATTACGAAACACATCGCGAGCCACCACAAACACAATCGAGACACTTAAAATAGTTGTAAGTGTAACAATTGACTCAAATCTACTCACTGACCACAGTAAGCTCACAAAAGCTGTAGCCACCAGCACAACTCCTGGCACTACCACCCACCGAGGGTGCAAACTGATAGATAGTGCCCGATCACGCGATAACAACACCCAACTCACCAAGAGCAAAAAGCTCAAGCCAGCCTGAACCACCAAACCAAACGGATCGCGTCCACCTAAAAACCACGGTACCATCAGAAGCGATAAAAACAGTACCGGCAGCACCAGTTCTCGAGATAATTCCAGCCGCTTTTTGGCAAGTCCCCCAAACATGCCTTTATTCTACTCCTTCAAGCCAGCTTGTCTAGTTAGAAAACTTTGCAGCCACTTCATAAAAGCCTTATGCTAGAAGTATGTTTTCAGATTATCTTGCCGAATTTCTTGACGCCATGGAGCTTGAACGCGGTCGTAGCCTCAAAACTATTGAGAACTATAGCCACTACCTAAATCGTTTTTATGAATACGCCGATGATATTCAAGTAGCAAAAATTACCGATAAAACCATCGCTGGTTGGCGCAAGTGGCTCAATCGCTTAAAGCTCGACGATGGTCGCACCGTGAGTATCACTACCATTAACTATCACCTAATTGCCATGCGATCATTTCTCAAATACCTAGCGCGACGAGACATCGAATCACTCCCGCCCGAGAGAATTGAGTTAGCAAAAGCTGTTCGACCCCAGGTTGCCTTCCTGGATGCCGAAGAGGTGGCGCGACTGGTGAAGGCCGTTTCTAGTCAGGATCTGGCTGGTAAACGCGACCGCGCTATGGTACTACTGCTTTTTTCTGGTGGGCTACGTGTCTCCGAGCTAGTCAATCTTAATCGAGATGATGTCAATACCGCCCGCGGCGAATTCACCATTCGCGGTAAGGGACAAAAGGATCGTCCAGTGTTTCTTTCCGAGCTCGCCTCAGCCGCCCTTAATGACTACCTCTCAACCCGTAAAGATAAAGACGATGCCCTATTCATTCATCTAGCCCATAAGAAAGATGAAGAATCAAGCGTCACAGCCCGACTCACTCCCCGCAGCGTGCAGCGTATTATTGAGCGTGGACGCGTCAATGCCGGCATCACTAAGCGTGTCACACCGCATACTCTGCGCCACTCTTTTGCAACCGATCTTCTCTCGCACGGAGCAGACTTGCGTAGCGTTCAGGAGCTCTTGGGACACGCTAATGTAGCTACGACTCAAGTGTATACCCACATCACCAACCCCAAACTTAAAGAAGTCCACCAAAAGTTCCACTCCGATAATAAAAAAACCAGTAGAGATTCGTAAAACAATTATTAATTAAATTACTAACGTTTTCTAAAGATCAGGACAAAAGGAGGGTTTACAAGCTAAACATCAGTATTATTACCGCAGCCATTGCGCCCCGCATTAGGGTTTTGGCTTTTCGTACTTGTAACTGAATCCCAAACATAATCAGGAGCGCCACGATAATCTCGATATATCTTCATATTTTTGCAGATGTCCCCGCCCGAGAATAAAGCGTTATCAAATACCCCATCATAAACAGCCGGTGAGAGCTGTTTTTTTGCTCGAACACGTCGGAAATAATTGCTAGAACGCGCTGTTACATCGATGGTCGCCTTGCCATCTGGCATCCATACCGGTACTCCGGTAGAATCAAAAAATTGAATTCGATAACTAGCAGCTTTATAGCGTGGTCGTATGCGCAATAGCATCGTCGTATTGTTATAGGCTCCTCCTGAACTGTTATAAATTTCATTGTCTGTGCCGTTATTAATTTCGGTCTTCACCAAGTTAGCTAGATCATACGTGCCACCAGTAGCTGGCATATCACAAGAATATTCTCGAGTCACATCATTATGGCATCTTGCGGTCACGCCGCTCAGTAGCGTCCCTTGCCCGACTGCACCATTATTAACATAGGTGGAATTTGGATAGCTAGCTGAATTCCATGGTGAAAAATCATAATATTGACAGCCTACACCTTGACAGGCTGATGAAGCCATCACCGTACGAACTGGCATAACACCTCTCAAACCCGGTTTATCTATAGAGCCAGAATTAATAACACCGCTAGGATTTGCTTCAAACCAAGATGCAGTGATCTCCAAAGCCGCTGCCCCGGTCCAATCTTGAGTTGCGTTATTGGGATCATAAATTGGAAGCCAACTCGATACCCTATTCATCAAGGGAGTTGAAGCCTCTCCAGTATCTCGTGAATTATTCCATTCTATTTTCATGTACCTAGCTTGACGATAACCAGAAGACTCTTCTTGGCCAGCACGACCAAGGGCGAGGTTTAGATTCAAGCTCTCGTCAGCTTCCAGGCGCCCTGTTAAGATATCCGAAGTAGTCGTAATCGTACGGCACGTCCAGGCAGCATCACCGCCACCCTGTACGACTACTTCTGCATTCCCACTTAAAGCATTGCATTTTTCTTCGCGCTTCGACGGATCATCAGCTAATATACGAACTGCATCCTCCACGCCAGCTTCTGCCGCATACAGAGCACGATTAGAATGGTCGGCATTAATTGACTGCCTTATTTCTCGAGTAACAATAGCGGTAATCCCAACAAACAGCACCACTAATATTGCCGAAACGGCAATTGTAGTAATGAGGGCGGCAGACCCCTGATGCCGACGTCGCCAAATTTTCCTCACTTGATAAACCATAACTGCTTTTATGCTACCCGCTTATGTTTATAAATGCAATATCTTTTATCCACGTACCACAACAATAGATTGCAACATCGTACCTGCACTATATCTATTCCTATCAAGATTGTAGTCTAAACGACTCGGCGCACTCTCGCCACGAAAAACGCCAAACCTCACCTGCCAAACAGTCAGTTCATACGCTCCCCCAGTATTCGCAACTCGCTCTATTACAAATGACTCCGCCCCTGAAGGAAACCTATCTAGATTGCCCCCCTTCTCACTCCATACATCGGTACTGGTAACAAAAACAGATTGACTATAATCGGTACAATTGGTCGACCGCGCTAGGGTATATATGGCTGGACTCGTAGTGCCAACCTGTTTTAGACCATAACCAATGCTCTGCGTACCAACTCTTAGGCAATATGCCCGCAAAACCCCACTTGGCATCGGTGACGGCACCGTTACCTCAGTGGCCTGTCGCAAGTCACGCGATAATACATCCATCCCTTTGCGTGCCTCTTCTTGAGTACGCGACAACCCCTGTACTTTATTGTAAATCCCAAAAATACCCAAAAAGCCAACTAGTGCAATCGTTACTATAACGGTATAAAAAGCTATCGAAAGAGTTAATTCAAGCAATGTATAGCCCTGTCGTTTGCGCCGTAGATGATATAAAAAGCTGCATTTCATGATCAAGGCCTCGTAATTATCGTGCTGGTTTTTAGATTACTAACAACATTATTGGCATCTGTCCAGGTGATAGTCGCCTCAAATGTAATGGATGTTACAGGATCACTCGCACTAGCAATACTACCAGTCGTTTGTGGGGCATCATTGTCTTTTACAAAATAATTAACTGGTCGAATTGCCAAAGTATAAACTGTAACATCACGAATCGATGGAGTGCCAGAGTGACTCGCGGTACCAACAGCATTTAGGCCAACTGTACCACTCTCAACTTTAAACTGACATGGAGAAAAACTACAAACAAAATTATTCGCACTAGATGTACCATCGTTCTGCTCGAGCTCCATATGAAAAGCATCGCCGATAGCCGGCAAACTACTTATAAACCCACCAGTTCCATCCCAAACAAAACCGCTACTCTCACGATAAGCACGAACCGACTCCATACCCTGCTGCACCAAATACTGTGCCTGGGTGCGTTGGTTGGCAGCAACGGCACTACGCCAAGCATTCAAAGCGGCGGCATACGACAAAGTTAGCACCGTCGCAACAATCGCAAAAGCAAACAGTATCTCTACCAATGTCATACCGCGTCGATGCTTGGCTCGAGCCTGCCTCATCGTGTCACCAACTTAGTAGTACCATCAACAAAATTATAATTTATCTCGGCTGTAAAGCGTGGCTCACTTGGCGCACCAGCCTTACGCTCCACACTCCCAAAACGCCACAACACCGCACAGGGCTCACTCACCAAATTTTGAGCCAACTGCGCAGGCGTAGGTGGCGAACTATATTGATAGTCGGCATCGCCATAATTACCACGAAGACCAGGATTAGAGTAAGTATTGGCATTAGCCCAAGTCGGGTAGCTAATCTTTGTAGTGCCAGTCGACCAAGTAATAGGTCCGCTTTTCCTCCAAAAGGCGCTATACGCTCCTGTAACCTTTTTGAAAACGACCAGAGACTCCGAATTGGGGTCCGTAAAATCATCACCATCGCCACCTTCTTGATACGGCAAAGCTCGATAGTAAGCAGAGCCAGCATTACAAACACCGCCAGAAGGAGAAAATATCTTATACCCCTCGAAGCGTAAATTAGCCGGCAAAACCACATCTCGAGAGCTATAACTTTCCACACCCTCGGATTGCTCTTGTCCGGGGTACCCAACTGGTGTGGTCCGTTTTAGATTATAAACCCTCAGTCTTGGTGAGCCAGTGTTAGGTGCGGTAACCGCAATAGATACAGCCGTGCCATATACTTGCTCGCCACCTTTGATAATACAGCCACTTCGATCGAGCTGATTACATGGAGAACCCGGAGTGCTATCATAACCTGGCACCAAACTCGACATGTTCTCACTCTGTGCCTCTCGAATGCGTGACTCCACCTGACGCATCTGGTCATAAAAATCCGAACTTTTTTTGGAATCAAACCACACCATTGCCCCGCCAATCATCATGCTGGAAATACCCAAAACCATAATAACCTCCACCAGCGAAATGCCTGGTCGAGTACGGAGTATCTGTTTGTACTGAGGGATTTTTTTAGAGATTTTCTTCATACAAACTTACTTTAAGTTCGCTTAAATACCAGTATACCACTTATGCTAGATTAGACGAATATACCTAGATACCAATTAAGTAACGCTTCACCAAAAAATAGCCCAGCAAACAAGCCGATAATCAGAAACGGCCCAAACGCAATCGTACTCTTGCGCGTCTTGCGATGTACGGCGATAAGTGCTAGACCTACAATCGCCCCCAGATTAAAAGCTACAAATATCGCAACTACTAGCTGCACACCAGAAAGCACCAGCCCCATTATTGCCGCCAGCCAAATGTCGCCATCCCCTATCCATCTGCCACCGGAAGCAAACCAGATGAGAAAGAATATTCCAGCAAATAATGTGGTAGCAACAAGTGGCGGCCACAGAGCAGCGATCAATCCTGCCTGCACCGCCACCAGAACAGCCAACAATAAAGCCAAAACTGTAGCCGGCACCATAAAAGCGTCTGGTAAAAGCATCCAGCGCGCGTCATACACAAACGCTGCCAGCAGTAGTGAACTCAGAGCTAGCCAT
>CAZHOZ010000019.1:10502-11343 GCA_964533895.1 uncultured Candidatus Saccharibacteria bacterium
ATCTGAACCCAGTCTAAGGCACCTACCGGAGCAAAAAATAGTAGAAGCGACGCCCACAAGCCGGCATTAGCTAGCTCCACAGCTGGATACTGCCAAGATATTGGCTTATGACAGGTTCGACACTTACCCTTTAAACTCAGCCAAGATAGAACCGGTAAAAGCTCGTACCAATGTAGGCTGGTCTTGCAATGGGGACACATACTGCGCCCCTTAGACACCTTGCGCCCGGTATGCACCCGCCACACCCAGGCATTTAGAAATGAGCCGACGAGCAGGCCATAAATACCAACTAAAAATATAAGAAATCCTGACCACTCACCATTCATATAAGCTTATTATATGCGAAAGCATTACCAATAACCAAAAAGCCCCCATGCGGGGGCTCGTTTGGTGTTGGTAGATTCACTAACGAGCTAAATATGGTACACCTGTAGCACCACCTGTTTCGAGACAAATAGATGCCGTATCTGGAGTAGCCCACTGCACATTAACTGTATTATTAACAGTACAGCCGGCCGCAAAGACAACACCAGTAGCAACACCGATAGTTGTTGCCCCCATAGCACGCTCTGCAGCAGGTACATAGGTTGCTAATACTGCATCAGTGACAGTACCGCCATTATTATTACCGCGTGCAGTCACCATAGCGGCTTTAACACGGTTAGCTACATCCTTGCGAGTAGTATTACGTTGTTCGCGCTGAGCACCCTGCACGGCAAAGAATACAACCACCATAATCAAAGCCGCAATTTCCAGTACAATTAATATTTCAATCAGGGTAAACCCTTTTTTCATTTTTTTATCTGTCATAAAGACCTCCTTATAATATTCGCGCTAGTAT
>CAZHOZ010000020.1:0-11008 GCA_964533895.1 uncultured Candidatus Saccharibacteria bacterium
AACTTCTTGAGATCTCAGCAGTGAATGTACCTGCTAACCCTGAGGCTCGTGTAATTGCTCGGAAAAGTCTCGAATCAATGGGCTTTGAAGATAAAACTATCAAAGAAGTTCTTGACGAGAATGAAAAACAGCAAGACCATGAAAACGTGATTAAGCAACTCGGTGAAGAGCTGGCTGAAAAGCAAGCAGAAATTGATGAGCTTAAGAATGAGGTTGCTAGCTTACGGGCTAGTCAGTCCTCGAAAAATTACCTCGTAGAGCAGAGACTTCGCCGTTTGAAGGCATTGGATCGTCTGACAGAGGATTTGATTAAAGATAGTAAGAAGGAAATTACACATGGGAAGAATTAAGGAACTTCAGGACGAAGTCGCCAAAGGTCTTGCTAGTGCTGAAGAGATTTCTGAGCTTGATGCTTTAAAAGCAGAAGCTAAGGAAATTGATGAGGTTGAGACTAAGGCTGTTGCTGAAGAAGAAGCCGCTGTTGAGCGACTGGCAAGCCAGATTGCTGACAAGGCTATGGAAAACCTTACCGCTAAGCTCGAAGCTGGTGTGAAGGAAGAGAAGAAGGAAGAGAAGAAGGAAGAAGACCCTAAGAAGGCTGTTACTTCAAAAACCGTCATTGTTGATCGTACTTATGGGAAAATGACACCCGATCAGCTTGATGATATCAAAGAAGAAATTGCAGAACGTAAGAGTGCTGGTAAGAAACACACGAGCATTTCTCAGCGTACCAAGCATTTCATGAATGCCCTGATTACAGGTGATGTTCAGAAGTTGCAGATCCTCACTGAGGGCTCTCCTGCTGCTGGTGGTTATCTTGTACCAGAAGACTTCATGAATATGATTGTTGAAGATCTACGTGATGCGACTGTTATGCGTCAGATTGGGTCGGTAATGACTACTACTACCGATACCGTTCACCTGCCAAAACTCGATACTCGACCAAAGGCAGCATGGCGTTCTGAAGCCGCAGTAAAGAATACATCAACTGCTCAGTTCAGTGAGCTGGTGTTCACACCATACTCACTTGCTAGTATCGTAACCCTTTCTCAGGAGCTTGCAGATGATGCAACTCTCGGAGTGGGTGGATCGGTTGTAAACTACATTGCTGGTCTGATTACTCAGGCTCTTGCAGAAGAGGAAGATTCAGCTTTCTTCACTGGTAATGGTACAGGCAAGCCAACTGGTATTAGTACCTACACTATTGGCTCACGTGCTAAAAGTGCAAACCTCGCAGATGATGTGATTGAATTGTTCCATGATCTCAAGCAGGGATATCGTGGTCGTGCAGTATGGGTCGGAAATGCACGTACTCTCGCAACTGTTCGTCAGTTGAAGGACACTCAGAATCGTTACCTCGTACAAAACTTGGGCGATAGCCCATACGGAAGCCTACTTGGGCGACCAATGTATGAGCAGAACAACCTATCGAATGAACTTTATGTTGGTGACTTCAGTTACTACCAAATCGTTGATCGTCAGGGAATCTCAGTTCGTGTAAGTGATGAAGCTACCGTTGGTGGAAGCTCAGCGTTCGAGAAGAACCTGGTTCACGTGAGGGTTGAAAAGAGAACTGATGGTGAGCTCACACTCACAGAAGCTCTCAAAAAAATCACCAGCATCTAGGAGTAAATCTCCTGCAATCAAGACCCCCGATGGGGTCTTTTTTGTTGTATAATGTGTTCATATTAAGATGTGAGGTACATAATAATGGTAAGCATAGACATATTGGATTATTCAATACTCTTGAAGAAGCTATAGAAGCAAGACGTAAATGTATTGGTTCTTGACGATTGATTATTTTGGCAGTTATATAAAGGCATGGTACGAGTAAGATTATTACAAGCCTGGAAAGGCTATAAGGTCGGGGATTCAGTCGAGGTCAGTAAGAATGAAGCCTTTGGATTGCTGGATTCGGGTCGGGCAATAAAAGATAAAATGATTGTTGGATCTACGACTAAGAAACGGAAGCGACATGGCAACACTGCTTGATTATACCCTCTGCACAGTTGCAGATGTGAAAGAGATTCTGAATCTCGATAGTGGAAATACTTCAAAAGACAATCTGATTATTAGGAAGATCAATCAATCTACGAGAGTAATTGAAAATTATTGTGGGAGACGGTTTAAATCTGCTGATTATACGGAGTATTATGATGGTATTGGGGGAAGTGAGTTAGAATTAAGGAATCGCCCTGTCAATTCAATTGCTAGTTTATCGGCTAGAAACGTGATTACCAATGAGAATAGTTTTGAACTAGCCGATACAGAGGATTATTTTATTGATGAAAGTGCTGGGATTATAGAATTTCTCGGATCTTTTAATGGTCTATATGATAGCTGGAAGGTTGTTTATAACGCTGGTTATGACACTATTCCTGAAGATGTCGCTGAGGCTTGTGCACAGATGGCGGCTTATTTAATTGAAAATGGTACTTCGAGCAGTAATGTAAAGATTAAACAAGAGGGTCAGAGGAAGGTCGAGTACTTTGACACGTCTGGATCAAGCCAGTCATTGATTGAGTCATTAGGACTAGATGAGATACTTGATCCCTATGCAGACCCCGTTATAAGCGGTTTGAGATGAGTCTATTCTTTCAATCTCATGAGATAACTATTCGCCGTTTAAGACCCTATGGGGCTTCAATACAGGCGTTCTCAGCCACTTTTACTGCATACCCTGGGGATATTCAGCCCTTTGATGTTCCTCGTACAAATATGGCTGGTGGTCGGATCGGTACAATGTATGATTGCTACCTGGATAGCAATGTACCTGTGAAAGAGGGAGATCAGATTGATACTGGTGGGAAAAGGTATACCGTCAAGGCAGTAAATCGTTTTGAAGGGGCAAGTCTCCTGGATCATATCCACTGCGTACTTGTATCAGTAGATGGCTAGAGTAAATATCACAATTAAAAATCTGCCAGAGATTCGGAGAGCATTCTCAAAGGCTCCTCAACTTACAGTCAGGTATGTGAATAGGGCTATTGCTCGATCATTATTGAAGATTGAGAGAGATAGTAAATTGAATACCCCTGTTGATACTGGATATCTGAGAGCCAGCCACACTACCAGATTATCAAGTCTGAGAGGTGAAATTGAGCCAGTCGCCCAGTTTGCTATTTATGTACATGAGGGCACTCGTTTTATGCGATCTCGCCCATTCTTATTAGATGCAGTCAATGAGAATGAGAGATATGTACAAGATGAGTTTGAAAAAGCTGTGCAAAATGTATTAGATGATATTGGGAGAAGTGTTTAGTTCTTGACGGTTGATGATATACCTGACAAAACTAAAGTTAGCGAGGGCAATATATGGGAACAATCAAAAACATTAAAAAAGAGATTATTACCAAGCTCTCGGCTGTCAGCACATTAGCAAAGGTATATGCCTATGAGAAGCTACACCCAGAGCAGTTTCCATGCGCATTCGTAACTTTCAGCTCGTCAGATAATGAGTTCTTTACGACCTCAGAGAATAAGCGAGTTTTTGGTTATCGAGTGCTTGTTTTGGCACAGATTGGTCAAGATAGAAGTGATACTGATCGATTAGAGTTGGCAGAGCATGTGATTCAAGATGTAACAGGGGATATTCTCGACACTCTCGACAGCAACATTACACTCGATAATGCAGTTGATGTTGTCTTTGTTGAGGCAAGTGTTGGGGAGCCTGGTTATGTCGAGTATGAAGGTGGCTTTGCTCGTTCAGTTGAGATTCAGGTCAGAGTTCATAGCGTATATCTAGTTTAAGGAGAAAATATGAGTAAATTTGTTGGTCGGAGAGGCGATCTGCTATTGAGCAAGGAAAGCTCAAGGGGAACTGCATCAGTTGCAAACCCTTTGTATATTCCACGTTCTACGGTGAGCTTCGATGATAAGACGACTACAGCTCGTGAGAATGAGGGGCTTGGAAAGATAGCCGATTCTGATGCGAATTTTGTAGTACAAAAAATGGCTGAGGGAGAGTTTGAATCAAACCTCGATGATAAGATTATTGGAATAGTATTGACGAGCTTGCTCGGATCTAGCCCTGTTACCGCAGGTGGACCGACTTACACTCACACCTATACTCTTTCAAACTCAAATCAACATCAGAGTTTGTCTGTTCTCTACCAAGACCCAGATATAACCAAGTTATATCCGATGGCAGTTGTAGATAGCTTGCAGATTTCTGTGGAGCAGAATGCAATTGTGATGTTTACAGTCGGGATCAAAAGTCGTGTTGGTCGTGATTGGACAAGTCAATCGGTTAATCTTACTGCTCAGGGTAATAAATTCTTGCATCAGCATTTGGTGTTCAAGTTGGCTAGTGCAGTTGGTGGATTGGCTGGCTCATCGGCTATCAGTCTCAAGAAATTAGAGATGACTATTTCTGCTAATACCGTACATGATTCAGTGCTTGGCACAGTTGAGCCAGAAGATGTATTGGGTCAGCAGTTCTCAGTCGAGGGGTCAATCGAATTGAATAAGGAAGATGAGACGTATCGTAACTATATGCTGAATGGCACATACCGAGCTATGGACATCACATTTAGTCGAGCGACTAACTCTAGTTTGCAGATTCAGTTACCACGAGTTGATTTCTATGAGTGGGAACAGGATCGTAGCCTTGATGCAATCGTCAGTCAGACTATTAATTTCAAAGGTAATTATGATGCGGCTAATGCCCTCGATATTATCTCAACCTGTATTCTGACAAACACCTACGCTGGTACTGGCTACTAGAGTATAAGAAAGGAGCTAACATGGTAAAAATTGAAAAACGAATTACCCTTGAATTTCTCGGTGAGGAATATGCTGATAGCTATGTAAAAGTATCAGCTATTCCAATGCGAGAAGTTGAGGCGTTGATGGATAAGATCGCTGATGTTCAAGATTCTGGAGACAATAAGAAGGCTATGGAATTTATGATCAGTGTAGTTTCAGATAGATTTATTGCTGGGGAAATCAAGCAGGGAGATAAAACAGAGGTGCTGACAGCCGATGATCTACTTGATATGCCTGGTGAATTTTTCATCAATGTGATTGAAAGATTGTCTGGCTCAATCCCAAAAGCATAAAAGAGGCAATTGAGGATAGCATTTTCAATAATGCACCGCCTACCATTCACATTCAAAAATACTTGTACCGAAAAATCTTTGGTCTATCTGCTGAAGAAATGGAAAATGAACCTGCTGATGACTTCTTCACCAACTTGCAAATATATGCTTGGATAGAAGAAAAGAAGCAGAGAGAACAACGTATGGCAGAGAAAGGTAAATAATGTCTCAGGCAAATATTAAAGCCGTAATCACCGCCGATGACAGAGCAAGTGCTACTATTGGTGCATTCGGTGGCTCGTTTACTCGGCTTGCTGGGGCAATGGCGGTTGGTCAATTAGCCGCAATGGCTTTTAATAAAGCAATTTCTATGATCACTGATAATATCGGTGGTGCTATTAAACGTGTTGATACTCTGAATAACTTTCCTCGTGTGATGCAGAATCTAGGGTACAGTACGGCTGATGCTAGTGTTGAGATTAAAAGATTAGAAGCTGGTGTGAAGGGGTTGCCTACCTCATTGGATAGTATCGCCAGTGCCATGCAGAATATCGCACCAAGTTCAAAGAGTATGGCTGAAGCTACTGACCTCACACTTGCTTTGAACAATGCAATGCTTGCTGGCGGTAAGAGCATGGCTGTTCAGTCAAGTGCAATGGAGCAGTTCTCACAGGCTATTTCAAAGGGTAAGCCAGACATGATGGAGTGGCGAGCCTTAGCTACTGCTATGCCAGGTCAATTAGATCAGATTGGGCAGTCTTTGGGGTATGGTCGTGGTGAATGGCAGAAGATGGCGGCTGATGTATCAAGTGGAAAATTATCGTTTGATAAGGTAAAACAGGCAATTGTCAGTCTGAATAAAGATGGTTTGGGAGAATTGCCTAGCTTTGCAGAACAAGCAAAGGCGTCTACCAATGGATTAGAGACATCATTTGCTAATATGCAATCGGCAATCACTCGTGGGATCGGGAATATAATTAGTGCGATTGGTGAGGAAAATATCACAGGCTGGATTACAGAGGTCGGCAAGGGCTTTGAATCTGTGTTGAAGATAGTTGCTTTGCTCATTAGTGGGGATTATAAGGGCGGGATTTTTGGTATGACTGAAGATGACCCGTTTATCGATGCCTTATTCAAGTTCAGAGATGTATTGGTCAGTGTGGTGAATTTTATTCAAAGTTCGGCTATCTCGATAATTAATGGATTGAAGATAGCATGGGATTTCTTGAAGCCATCGTTTGAAGAGTTGTGGAAGGTTATACAGGAAAGATTGTTGCCGTCTTTGCAAAGGTTATGGAATGAAGTGTTGAAGCCTCTTGCACCATATATCGGGGGAGCTTTGGTTGCGGCTATCTGGGTTGCAGTCAATGTTCTTACTGAGATGATAAAATTCTGGTCTGGGGTTTATGATGCAGTGGTCAATGTCGTGAGAATTTTGAGGGCGGTTGCTGATTGGGTCGGGTTTGCCTTTGGGAATTTCATTATGTGGATCAATGATACTCGTAGGGCAATCGAGCAGTTCGGCTATAATGCCTATAATCGATTAGTCGAGGTGGTCAATTTCTTCAAAGCATTGCCAGGTAATATACTCGGAGCAGTCAGGGGATTCGGCAATTTGCTTTATAATACTGGTCGAGATTTAATTCAGGGCTTGATTAATGGTATTGGCTCGATTGGCGGACAGATTGGCGAAAGAATTAAAGGGTTTGCGAATGATGCGGTAAAGACTGCTAAAAACATTCTCGGCATTAAATCTCCTTCAAAAGTTTTTGAGGGGATTGGTGAGAATATTGGTCTGGGAATGATTCGAGGTATTGATTCTACGGCTGATGCAATCTCAAATAGCTTGACTGGTGTTACCAACCCGAACATTCAGTTGGGTGGGTCTGGATCAATGCCAGCTCAGCCTTCTTCTGCAAAGCCTATGATGGCAAGTAATAGTAATACTACAATAAATATTAGCCTGTCTGGAGTGTTTACTGGCACACCAAGCGATGCTCGTAAATTAGCCCAGATGGTTGCAGACAACCTTAAAACAGTTGCTGGTCAGAAAAATATGTCAGTTGTGGAGATGTTGGGGTAGATTATGGCTTTTGTATTAGCAGGATCAGATATAAGGCGACCTACAAGCCTTGAAGAGACTAAAACCGAGAGATATGCTCAAGTTCAGACCCTTGATGGTCGGATTCATAGGGATTATTACAATTCACTGGTTGGCACAAAACGAGTGTGGGTTTTGAGTTATGAGAATGCTTCTGCGAGTGAGTACAGTGCTATCTCAAGTATTTATGACACGTATAAGAATACTGATACAGTGCAGACATGGGAAATCACCGAAACAAACTATACGGTTGCAGAAACTACTGTGCATATCGATTTAGTGAAAAGAAGTTTTGATGTGCCTGGATCGGATTATATATCGAGTTTTCAATTAATTTTGACAGAGGCGTAAAATGATTAGCGTTTCAGACGCTTGGTCAGTAGAGGCTTACGATAATTTTCGTAATGTCAGTTCTTCGGTTCAGGTGAGCTGGAAGAAAGCCTACAACTCTACTTATCAAGCATTCACCATTGGAGTTTCATTGATTGGGGGCGGTGATTCAATTGCTTCTACTGGAGTGGTTACATCTGATTGGTTGAATTATGATTACTTAGATGAGACTGATTATCTGATCTCGGTAGAATATGAGAGATTGTTGAATATGCCGTTGGGTGGGCTGACAACTGCAATTGCCAATGTGAAATTAGATAATACGACTGGCAGATACACGCCAAGAGTTGCTGGTGGGTCTGGAGAGTTGTTTACGGCTCAATTGCCACGTAGACCAATTATCATTAACTCTGGCTTTGATTTTGATGGGATTAATAATCTGATTCCTCAGTTTGTGGGGATTACGACTAAAACCCCTAAATATTCTCGTAGGTCTGGAGTGGTCGAGCTGGAAGCGGCTGATTTTGTGAATTATTTGCAGAATAAATATCTTGATCAGACTAGCATGTATACTTCGCAGAGGTCGGATCAGATAATTCAAACCTTGCTGACTGATTTAGGATTCGCTACGGCTCAGTATGATTTAGACCCTGGTATTAATATTATTCCGTTTGCCATGTTCGAGAAAGGTGCGAAGTTCTCGGACATTATTAATAACATTGCTCAAGCTGAGAATGCTCATGTCTGGCAAGATGAAGATGGCGTGATTCGTTTTGAGAATCGCCAACATTGGGATAGTTTTCCTTATAACGAAGTTCAAAGAGTATTGCCCACAAGTATGGTGATTGAGAGTGAGATTCTAGGCGAGGATCATATTATTAATGTTGTTGAGATTGAAAGTGAGGTCAGGGAGAAACAGCCTGCTCAAGCTATATGGCAGTTGAGTGGCAATGTTGAGATTGCGGGAAATTCTAGTCAGGAGATATTTATTAATTTTGAAGATCCTGTGCTTGAAGCATATAGCCCGTCTGGATTTCTCGCTAACTCTGCTGAAGATGGCAGTGGCACTGATCTGTCGAGTAGCATTGAAGTTCAGGTGTTTGATGTATTTGCTCAGGCGGCAAAGATTCGTTTTTATAATACCTCTGGCACTACTGCATATCTTACAAACCTAGTTATTTATGGCAGACCTGCTAAAGTTACAAGTGAGCTGTATTACCGAGAGCAGAATGACAGTTCGGTTACGGCTTACGAAGAAAGACCAATAAAAATATCTAACCCATACATTCAGAATGCAAGTTGGGCTCAAAGTTACGCTGGAATCATATTGAATGATTTTGCGTCTGGGGAGAATTTGCAGAGAATAAAGATTCGTGCCCTGCCAGAACTGCAACTTGGCGACCTTGTAAGCTGGCAGGGTAGATATTGGAGAATCTATGGAATCAAGACTTGGGTCAGCTCGAATGAGGGGTTTGTTCAGGAATTGGATCTATTGCAGAGAACGATTAGTACATACTTTAGAATTGGTATATCTACAATTGGTAGTTCTGACTCCATAGCTCCTTAGACAGACACAATAGCCCCGTGATATAATGCTTTTATGAATAAATGTTTAATTTGTAGTAGCCCAGCTTGCAAATAATGTATGGGATAAATACACAAGCAAAATTGCTGGTACTAGCTGGGTCAAAGTAAGATTAAAGGCATTAGAGCGAGATAATTACAAGTGTACTCTTTGCGGTGAAGATAGTTATAGACGGCTTGTTGTCCATCATATAGACTGGAACGGGAAAAGACGCAATAGAAGTCATAAAGATATGAATAACGACCTAAGTAACCTGCAGACACTTTGCCATAAGTGTCATAATGGAATACACAGACATAAATCTGCTGATTACCAGGAAAGACGTGACGCAATTGCCCCGTAAGGAGATTATATGGCTACTGATGGACAAAGATTAAATACCTCGAACATATCTGGAGAACAGGGAGAGTTCAGAAGGACAGTAATTAAAAGAGGCTACAGTGCTATTACGCTGTCGAGTGCTACCACTAACTCTACTGGATCAGAGGGCAGTGTGAGTATTGATATAACTGATGTTTATCAATCGTCTTTGAATGGTCTGACTTTTCCACCGTTCGGATTTCCTAAGGTTGAGGTTTCATTGTTCACTCAGGCTACTGCTAGTAATGCAATCGCCATTACACCCTTGCCGTTTACCAATTTCACAACCTCGAATGCAGTTGATGATAGTGGATATTTTGAGATAGTCAGTGGAGTGAATGTTGTACCCGTTGAGGCTATTGTTGTACCCGTTGAGGCTATTTATGTGAATCTGAATGTATATGTACGATTGAATAGCACATTATTGGCTGGATTGTTGGATTATGGGATTTATTACACTATTTATTCAGAGGTGGCGTATGCTGGTAGCAATTGGGATTTTAAAGCCTAAGTTCTTGACGGTGTATGAAAATGGCGGTTTGATTGAATTATGAAAAAGGGCTTTGTTGTAACTTGTAAGAAATGCGGTGCTAGTCGGAAGATTAGGATCTTTTCTGCACCTACTGGTGAGGTGATCGATTGGCTAGATAATAATCCTAACCCGCAAGTGGTAAAAATTATATCTGGTCGAAAGAGATTAGATGGTTTATATGGTTGGGAGTGTATCTGCGGCAATAACGATATTCTAACCGATCAAGAAAAACGCCACCTCAACCCACAAGCCCCTGATCCAAAAGGGATTGAGCAGGTTACAAAGAATATCAGAGTACAAGCGCCAAAGTTTGAAATGAGGGAAGTATAAAATGGCATACCAATCGTGGAGTGTAGTATTCGGAGAGCAACCGAGTGCCGCAAAATGGAATATATTAGGTACGAATGACGCGAGTTTTAATGACGGTACTGGTATAGCAAACCTTTCACACTCGGTTACAGCAGTGGCTTTGCCCTATAAGTTCCTTGCATATCACAATACGACTCAATCGCTGGCTACAGGGGCTACAGTAGCCTTTAATACAGAGCTCTACGACACCAATAACAACTTCGCATCAAACACCTACACAGCTCCAGTAGATGGATTTTATAAGTTCTTCTGGCAAGAATACGACCAGGGCGTAGCTGGAAGCTTCCATACTGCTCTCACAGTCGGTGGTTCTGAGGTACTCAGTGGAAGCATCGTTGATAACACAGGACAAGCGCCAGTTGACTCAACCTCGATAGGAAGTGCTCTGATTCAACTTACAGCCACAAACGCTGTTACTATCAAGCACAATCATGGTGGTGGTGGAAGTTTGACTTGTTATGGTCAGGCTTCTGCTCCACGCTATACCTTCTTTGGTGGTTACTTAGTTTCGAGGACATAAAAGATGGCAGCACAATAAGGGTATAGCGTTATGGACTTCGGAAACATTCTCTCCTCTGCTACCGCACTAGCGGCGATACTGTCGGTTGGATCAGTCCTTCGTCAACGCAATACAATCCAAGTATTAAAAGAGAATAACTCGGCTCTCCAAGAAAGAGTCGATATCTTAGAAC
>CAZHOZ010000021.1:0-8925 GCA_964533895.1 uncultured Candidatus Saccharibacteria bacterium
TTAATGTGTCAACTATTAATGGCGATATCAAGGCTGGCGATCCACTCACCTCTTCGCCAATATCTGGTTTTGTAATGAAAGCTTCGAATTCTGGTAAGGTGATGGGGCGAGCCCTGGCAGATTTTTCGCGCTCTACAAATGGCGCTCAAATTCGAACCGTTAATGATGTAAATAATCAGGCCACAGAAGTTGGTATTGGACAGGTGGCGGCGACTGTTGAGGTGAGCGATTGGACGGGGCCGACTGGAGTGCAAAATGTGTTTGTAGAGAATTTACGTTCCATCGGTGGACAAGTGGTAGGCAAACAAGTCTCAGCCTCAAGCGCGGTGATTGCAGCGATGGTCTTGGCGGTGGGGATCTTGGTGTCGGGGATTGTGTTGTTTTCTTCAGTAAGTGCAAGTATGCATTCCCTGGGGAGAAATCCACTGTCACATAAGATAATTCGGCGTAGTTTAACGCAAGTAATTATGATAGTCGTGTTGCTGTTATCGGTGAGTGTGGTCGTGGCGTACTTTATAATAGGTAGAGGATAGATATGGATATACTGCTTGGAATAATTATTGTTAGTCTGGTGTTCTGTGTGGGGCTGCTTCTGTTACTGCTTGGAAAAGTCCAGAAATTATTGAACTCTCAAAAGAAAACAAAACCAGATCCCGGTTTGACGCGGTCGGCACAGGCAAAATTACGTGAAGAGGCCAGCCATCAGTACGAAGCCATGATGGTGCGAGAGCTGCAGCGCTTTGAGAAGAATATGCAAAAGTTTTCGGATGAACTTTTGAGCTCGATGCAGCAGCGTGTTGGTCAGCCGGATGTTGATTTAGAAAAAACGGTGGATGCTCTTGTCGCGGCCACCACACAGGGGTATGGTTTGGCCTTGGAAGAGTCTGTGGCAGCGCTCAAAGCCCGCTTAAGCTCGCTTGATGCTTTGCTAGTCACGCATGCCGAGGCAGCCGATAAGGATGTGCAGACTTTGGTGGCTGAGCGCAAAGCTAAGGCTGTAGCGCGCGTTGATGCGTCGCTGGCGAGTATTTTTTCGGACTATATGTCAACGGTTGCAAGCGAGTTAGATTTTTCGAATCAGCAAGATTACATAGTGGCGCAGCTTGAAGCAATCAAGCCGCAACTTAAGGAGGATATTCAGCGTGCCAGCTAAGCTCAGTGCGGCGAGTATTAATTTGCCACTAAGTATTGTTGGCCTAACACAGTTAGAAGAGGCGCGGGTTGCTCTAGAGCGTTCTCTGGATGGGGCTTCGGAGCAGTTGCAGTCGCTTGATGCCCGAACACAGGACTGGTTGGCGCACTTAGTGCAAGCCAGTGGTGGAGAGGCAGCCCTACAAGCTTTAGAGGTTTGCGCGACGACAGCACCGGTTTATGATATCGAACTGGCGGTTGTGCCGACTGATGAATTGCGAGAAGTTATTACGGCTTGGGTGCGAACACAAATTTCACCGACTATATTAATTCGTATCCATATCCGGCGTAATATACTGGCGGGGCTCAAGTTACGCAGTGGCAAGCGAGAATATGACAGATCGCTAGCTTCTCGGCTGGCTGTAGCTGATGGAAAAATGCAGGAGATCTTACATGCCAACTAAGCACAATGAATTTAAGCAGTTGGTTCATGACGGTCAAAGTACCGGCGAAGTGGTTGCGGTACGACGCTTTGTTGTCGAGGTGCGAGGTCTTGAGGGGGTTGCAGTTGGTGGTCAGGTAGTTTTTGAGCATGGTGAGAATGGCATGGTACGCGAAATTGAAGATGATCGAGCAGTAATTCTCACGATCAGTTCTGAAGCTGTGCAGATAGGTTCACTAGTGACGGTGAAGTCAGCCTCCTTGGAAGTGCCGGTATCCAAAAAAATGTTGGGGCGAATTGTGAGCCCCTTGATGCAGGCAATCGACGGAAAAGGTACGCTTGTGTCGACTAAGACACGCCCGGTTTTTGGCGAGGCCCCGACATTTGCACAGAGAGCCATATTAAATGAGCAGCTCGAGACGGGCGTAACGATTGTTGATACACTTTTTCCGATTGTGCTTGGTCAACGCATTGCCATTATGGGTGATGCGAAGTCCGGCAAGACAACGTTTACTACCCAGCTGGCCATTCATCAAGCTCAGCTGGGTCGTGCGGTAGTGATAGTGTTGATTGCAAAGCGTCATACGGATGTAGATCAGCTCCTGACGCGGCTAAAAAAAGCTGGCGTGCAAGATAAAGTGAGTCTGGTGGTGGCACACGTGTTTGATTCGGTGATGATGCAGTATTTGGCGCCATATGCCGGCTGTGCGTTAGCCGAAGAACTGTGGCAAGGCGGGCAAGATACGGTGATTATCTATGATGATTTTTCTTCACACGCCAAGGTCTGGCGCGAGATATCATTGATACTTGGTGCCAATCCAGGTCGAGAATCATTTCCTGGTGACATGTTTTATACCCACTCTTCACTTTTGGAACGGGCTGGCAAGCTATCTGCTAACGGATCTAGTCTCACGGCATTGCCGCTGGCCGTCACTCCTAATGATGATATTACGGGGTATCTCTCGACGAGTTTAATTTCGATGACCGACGGACAAATCGTGTTTGATGTAGGGACAATGTATCGTGGAACCAGGCCAGCTGTAAATGTGGGGTTGTCGGTGTCACGCGTTGGTGGTCGTGCGCAAGCAGCTGAGTATAAGGATTTGGCGGCTAAGGTCAGTCAGGTTTTGGCACGAGCACGGCAGGCTGGTCAGTTTTCTCACTTTGGTACTGAGCTTTCTCGTGACATGCAGGCTGATCTGGCAGTGAGCGGACTGCTATATGGGCTCTTTAATCAGCAGCCAGATGAGCTGTATAGTGTACGTGAACAGCAGATTATGTTGAATGCGGCTTTCGCGGCGGTCGACCGACCGGAATTTTCGAGCGAGTGGTTGAAGACAGTGGTACGAGATGTGGCGCAGGCTAATCCGAAGATCTCACCTGCCGAACTTGCTCAGGATATCTTGAACTCAAATACAAAGGCTAAACCATGAGCAATTCCAAGGATATCTTGCGTGAGTTTGAGCAGTATCGTGTGATTGGTGAGCTCTCAGGGGCTCTGGAGGGGATTGCAAGCTATCGTATTCGCCAAATTAAAGACCGAGTGTTGCTGTCAAAAAACTTCTTTCAAGAGCTTTACGCGATTTATTTAAGCTTGCGCGTTGAAAAAGAGGTGGTGCGCAAGCCGGCTTACTCAAAAGATCTCTATATCGTTATTACTTCTACTGGAGGGTTAAGTGGTGTGATTGACGATGAAATTGTAAGTCGGGTGATGCGTGATTATGTGGCTGCCACGACTGATGTTGTTGCTATTGGCGCGCGTGGAGCGGCACTCTTGCGGGCACGCGGAGTTGAGTTGGCGCGAAGTTTTGGTCAGCCAGATATCACACGACCAATCGATACTAGCCCGATTGTGGCGATGGCACAACAATATCAGCGTACTTATGTGTATTATCAAGAGTTTCAAACGCTTACCTCGCAGAAACCCAACCGTATTGAGTTAGTTTTAGAAACCCAAACCCTTGAGAAGAATAGCTTGCCTAGTGTGGAGATTCATACGGATAACATCATGCTTGCCAGTGAATACCTGTTCGAGCCTACGGTAGATGAGGTTATTGAATATCTAGAGAATGTTATGCTTAATATTACGATGACGCAGCTTATTTTTGAATCGCAACTGGCTCAGTTTGCAGCTCGTTTTACAGCCATGCTGACAGCGAGAACACGTGCACATGACGCGCAAAACGATGCGCGCATGCGCTATCTTTCGGCGCGTCGACATGAGCGTGATGAGGCAGCGCACGAAATTATATATGCCATGCGGGGAGTAAAATGACAAAACCATCTATCCATCCAAGGCCCTGTGGGCATATTTTGGCTGTCAATGGTCTGGTGGTGACGGTACGGTTTGGTGATGATCGGCCAAAGCCAAATGAACTTTTACATATTGAGGGTCGCCCGGAGGTACTTTTGGTGTGGCGAGAATATACTAATCGGCAAACCGCGCGTTATATCAACATGGGTGGAGCGCCGGGCTTAACTGTGCGTTTGCCGGTATTTGCCAGCGGCCACACTTTAGCGGCTCCAACCGGTAAGGGTGCTCTGGGGCGGGTTTTCGATGCTCTAGGTCGTCCAATTGACGGGATCGCCCCACCCAAGACAGATATTGTGCCGGTATATCGTGAAACGGTACCGTCGCAGTTTAGCCCTTCCGTTTCTGAGGTGCTGACCACGGGAATTAAAGTGATCGATTTCTTTGCGCCGTTTGTAAAGGGTCGCAAGATTGGCATTATTGGTGGTGCTGGTGTGGGCAAAACTGTTCTAACTACTGAGCTTATTCATAATATTTCTTCATCAAAAGCGGCTACTAGTTATTTTGTCGGTATTGGCGAACGTATTCGTGAGGGTCATGAATTAAGAGAAACTCTCAAAGAGGCCAAACTATTAGACAGTACGGTGATATTTTTGGGGCAGATGAATGAAAATGCTGGTATGCGCTCACTAGTTGGTATGACAGCAGCGGCGAGTGCTGAATATCTGCGCGATGAGCTCAAGACTGACGTGCTGTTTTTTGTCGATAATATTTATCGTTATGTGCAGGCTAATAATGAACTATCGACGATGCTGAACGAGATTCCCTCCGAGGGTGGCTATCAACCAGGCCTTTTCTCGGAGCTACATCGTTTGGAAGAGCGCCTACACTCGACGGAGCATGGTTCAATTACCAGTGTTCAGTCTATTTACATTCCGGCAGATGATCTTTCAGACCCGGCAGTGGTGGAGATTTCGCAGCAACTCGATAGTGTTATTGTGCTTTCACGCAAAGTATTTGAGTCAGGAATATTCCCGGCAGTTGATCTCTTGGCAACTCGTTCTGCGCTCCTCTCGATTGATATTGTGGGTGAGCGACATTACATGCTTGCCAGACAGGTCCAGCAAATTCTTGAAAAATATGAAAGTTTACAAAATATCATCGCAATTATTGGTGAATCTGAGCTTTCGATGGCTGATCGAGAAGCCTATAGTAAAGCCAAGGAGCTCAAGCGGTATTTTACTCAGTCCATGCATGTCACTCAGGACTTAAATGGGGTGGCTGGAGAGTTTGTGGAGCGAGAAAAAATGTTAGCCGGTGTAGAAGAGATATTATCATCATGAGTGAATTAATTGATAATTTGACTCAAATGAAAGTTAAAGTCTTTTCTCCTTTCGAAGTGATGTACGAAGGAAATGCCAAGGCACTTTCGGCTCAGAATGCTCTTGGCTCCTTTGATGTTTTACCTGATCATACGAATTTTATGACCCTTTTGGTGGCTTCTGAATTACAGGTAATTACAGCGATTGATACTAGAAAATTTGCGATTGAGCATGGCATTCTGAAGGTGTCAGAAAATATTGTGACAGTTTTTGCAAATATCTAAAAAACCTGTTGATAACTCTCGTAAAAACCTTGTGCTTATATCTGTTGAACAGGTAAAATGATACAAGCACAAGAAGTGTGTTTGTGAATTGTTTTTGACCTAGGGAGTTATGCAGCCAAACCAACCGATACAAACTGATAGTGAAGTTACCGCTGAGGCTAGCTTAAATAAGAGCCCAAATTCTGCAGCAGCGGAGTTTGTTAGCCTAAGTTCAAACGCGAAATCTCAGGTTAAAACACCGGTAGCATCACTGAGATCCAAGCCTTTTGTAAAAAAACTTGCCCTTACTCTAGCGGTTTTAACTGTGCTGGGGCTCTTGGGCACATCGCTTTATTTTATTCGTAGCTCCTCATCTAGCCAGCAAGTCAGAGATGTGGATAGATATCCGGTCTCTAGTCTCGGGCTTGAAAAGGCCTCAACGAATTTAACGGTTCCAAGTGGTGCCACAGAGCTTACGGTGAATGGCGATGTTAGTATCGCGGGTATTCTGTCTCTCTCAGACGAAGCTATTGCTGATCTTGGATCAACACTAACTAACAAGGTTACGATTCAGGACACTTTTCCTGGTACCCCGCAGGCTGGCAATGCCAACATCTCGGGCACGTTCGGAGCTGGATCCTTTGTCGGTTCTGGGTCTGGTCTGACTGGGTTGAATGCTGCAAATATCAACTCGGGAACGCTTGCTAGCGGGCGGCTTAGTCCAGAGGTGAGTCTTTTGGGGCAGACTATCGAAGCGAGCGAAATCCAGCCCAATATTATTTCTTCAATAAATGGCATCGTCAATGATGGCGGCAATATTGATATTGTGGCTGGTACGAATATTAGTGTCAGCTCGGCAGGTAATACTATTACTATCGCTTCTCTCACTGGAAGTAGTGGGATAACCGAGATAGTAGTGGGTAGCGGACTAACTGGTGGTGGAACTTCGTCAGTGGTTAATATTGGTATCGATAGTTCTGTAGTAACACTTCAGGGAAATACTTTTAATGGTGCTGGACAATTAGTGCAACTGAATGGTCTAGGTCAACTTCCAGCTCTAAATGCTAGTCTGCTAACTAATCTCAATGCTTCTGCGTTAATATCTGGAACTGTCAGTGATGCTCGATTATCGGCTAATGTGGCACTTAAGAACGCTACTAATATATTTACTCCATCAGCTAACTCGACTGGTGTGATGCGTATTCAAAATAGCATTGCTTCAGTTGATGTTCTGCGTGTGGATAGTGCAAATACTCGGGTAGGGATCGGTTTTGATACCTCGATTGCCCCGGGCTATACCTTAGATGTCAATGGCGATATCAATCTAGCCTCCGGCAGTGCTTATCGAATTGGCGGAGTTGCCATTTGCACTTCTGGTGGTTGTGCGCCATCGGCAGGATCGTCTGATTATATTCAGAACTCAGCCAGTATTCAAACCAATGCTAATATCGCAATTCAATCGGCCTCAACAACAGACGACACGGTACTAATACAAGGGGTAGTCGGTCAAACGGCAGATCTTCTCAGGGCGGAGGATTCAGGTGGTAATCCGATTTTTTCGGTTAATTCTTCGGGGGCTACAAATATCAATGGGATTTTATCGATTATAAGTGGCTCAACAGGCGCACTAAATGTAGCAAAAGATGGCATATCACCTAAAACCATCAGGGTGGATACAGAAAATAATCGGGTTGGTATTGGACTGAGTGTGTTAATTCCAAGCTATACTCTGGACATTGCTGGAGATATGAATATCTCAGCTGGTAGCGCGTATCGGATTGGTGGCACTCCAATTTGTACTGCTAGTGGCTGCATGATATCTGGGGGTGCCTCTGATTTTATTCATAATAGTACAGCTACCCAGGTGGCGAATTTTAACATTCAGTCTGCCAGTGCTTCTGATGTTGTTGCTGTGATACGGGGTGCTGCGGGACAGACTGCAGATATCTTTCAGATTAAAGATTCTAGTAATACCGAGTTAGTTACGGCTTCATCGATTGGCGAGCTCACTATTTCCCCCTCTGCTAACAGCTCAACAGCTTTCCGCATTCAAGACGCCTCATCAAACACAGTCTTACAGGTTGACACTACCAATGGACGAGTGAATGTTGGCGGCAGCAGTTTAGTGGCCAATTTAGGAGTGGCAGCCAGTGGAACGGATGTTGGGCAGATAATCAATAATACCGGAACAGGTGCTTCTTTGCAGATAAAGAAATCTAACACAGATGTGTTTACGGTGTCTGATGCCGGGCAGGTCGTTATTCAGCCGTCAACCAATACGGCTTCGGCTCTGACTGTGAAGAATGCCTCTGGAGGCAATGTTTTGCAGGTAGCGAGCGGTAATTCGGCAACTGACTCGACACCGAGTATGACATTCAATGGGTCACTAACAGGTAGCTTAGCAAATTGGACGACATTGGCAAATTCAGGTACGTCGCGTGGCAATAGTGGGTCAGTCATATTAAATGGATATATTTATAGCACTGGCGGTTCTACTGGGTCGGATAGCAATGTAGTGCAGTATGCTTCTGTATATGGCGATGGTACGACGGGCACTTGGGCAAATACGACTGCCCTACCCCTCGCTAGCAGTGTGGCTGGAGCGGTTACTTATAACGGGCGCATTTATGTGGCCCAGTATGCGAGAAGCAGTATATATTATGCCAGGCCAAACAATAATGGAACTATCTCTAGCTGGACGACTAGCTCGGTGAGTTTGCCAGATAGTGATATCCATCCAACTGGGGCAATGGTGGTAGCCAATGGTTATTTGTATATCGCAACCGGAGGTGGTGTAAGTCACAACTTAATCTACGGCGCGAAGATTAATGCTGATGGCTCACTCGGTAGCTTTACCACAGCCGCCACATTACCCGGTAGCGTGACTCGATCCTATGCCAAGATGGTGGCGATAGATGGGTATCTAGTGGTGATGGGTGGTTTTAACGAATCATCTGTGGATCAGGCTTCGGTCTATACTTTTGCTATTAATCCCGACGGGACATTGGCGAGCGGTACGACAACCACGAGTCTACCAGCTGCTCGTCATGGTGGCTCGGCCTTTGTTCTGAATGGCTATATTTATTATGCTGGAGGATATAATTCTTCAACAATGTACTATGCTCGGTTAAATAGTGATGGTACTATTTCTAGCTGGAGCACTTCTTCTCCGAGTTTATCTACAACCGTATATTCCACTCCAGCAGTAGTATCGAATGGCTATACCTACTTTGTCTTTGGAATAAAAGGTGGAGCAATGACGGGGTCTGTAATAACGATGACTGGACCACGCATGAAGCTTGGTGGGACTCTTGATCTGATTGGTATGTCAAACAGTAGTCTGTCGACTGGTGCCGGTGATTCTGGGGGCTCTGTTTATGCGGCTAACGTTACAGCCGCGGGACAATTGTCAGTATCAGGTAATAGCAACTTAGCCGGTGGTGCTTCGGTACAGAACCTATTACAGGTTCAAGGCGACGCTAGCTTTAAGGCGGCGAGTGCGTCAAGTACTTCTAC
>CAZHOZ010000021.1:8935-10871 GCA_964533895.1 uncultured Candidatus Saccharibacteria bacterium
ATTCATCTGGAGCCGTCTTATTTAATGTTGATTCTGCCAATAGGGCCGTTTCGATAGGTACTGCTTCGGGTACGGCGGCTTTGACGGTTCAATCGGCAGCCAATAACAATCTTTTTATGGTGGTTGATGATACTGGCCCCGCATCAGTTATGACTATCGCCGATGGTGGCGCCACTACTTTTAGAAATCAAACCAACTCAACCACTGCCTTCCAGATCCAAAATACAAGTTCTGTCAGCCTATTCTCGGTAGATACCACAAATACTACTATCCTAATTGGTAATTCTACTACTGCTGTGGATATAAAATTCGCCGGTACCGGCACAACTCGCAATGCTATTACTAGATATTTTACTTGCACCAGCACAGAGCAGCCCAATGATATTGTCGTTTTTAATGGAGCAAATACTGTCGCCCGGACCACAACCGCCGATTCTAATCGGGTGGCTGGAGTGGTAGTAGCAAAGCCGGGGGCAACCACTTGTACTACTGCAATTGCCGGTGTTGTTGCGGTTTGGTTTTCATCTAATTCATCACCGGTCACGGTTGGTGACCCAATCACCACCTCAGCAATTCAAGGTGCTGCCCAATCTACAACAACACCTTCAGTTGGTGCGATGCTTGGCAATTCACTCTCAAGCAAGGATGGATCTAATTTGGTATGGGTTAGGTTACGATAATGGGCCTTACTGATCAGCCTGTTCAAGAATTGAACGCCAGATCCGAGAGTGGGTCTTTTTCGAATGTTAGCTCGTTGGCTAGCCTAGAAGCTGAGGTTAAGAGCCGTCGTCAAAAAAGGTTTTTATTAAGGCGACGCAAATGGCTATTTCGATCTATGGCCGGAATTTTTGTTGTTATTATTTTGTTCGGGGTGGGGTTTAGTACTTATAAATTTTTTAATAGCCGATGGGTTCGTCAGCCAGCCGATCTTTTTACTATTCAGAATATTAAGATGGATATCGCCGGCCTTAATGCCGGTGTGTCTAAGGCTCCATTTCCAATTTCTACGCTTGGCCTAAATGGCGACTTTGTTATTGGTGGCAACTTGAGTTTATCTCAACGAGGAGTTGAAGATTTAGCTCAAAATTTAACAAATAAATTGAATTTGCAGACAAATTTTCCGGGCATTGTTCAAAAGGGCAATATAAATATTTCTGGAACGGTTGGGGCAGTTACTTTTGTTGGTGGTGGCGAGCAAGTAAATGAGCTAAATGCCAACAGTATTAATAGCGGTGCGTTGCATAACAATCGATTGGATCCAGTTGTTAGTTTGCTTGGGCAGTCGATATCAGCCACTCAAATTCAGCCAAATATTATCTCATCAGTCAATCAATTAGTTGGCAACTCAAATAATATTGAGTTAGTTGGTGCTGGAGGGATTAGTATTTCAACGACTGACGGAGTAGTACAAATTAACTCAGCATTGGCTGATGATAAGGTGGGAGAAATAATTGTAGGTACTGGATTGACCGGTGGAGGGGTAAGCTCTCCGGTTAATGTTGGCCTTGCTAGCACGGCTACTATTCAGGGTAATGCTTTTAATGGTGCAAGTCAGTTGGTTTGGCTTGATGGTGGGGGCTTAATGCCGGTACTGGATGGTAGTTTGTTAACCAATATTGATGCCTCGGCTCTTGCTAGCGGCACAATAAATGCTGCTCGTCTTTCGGCAAATATTCTTTATAAAGATACAGCTACGAATATTCTTATCCCCACGTCTGACGATACATCGGCGTTTTCTGTTCGTACTAGCAGTAATAGTATGGATGTCTTAAATGTAGACACTCAGAATTTGAATGTATCAATTGGTTATCCGGCAGCAACGGTTAATAATTATCGATTAAATGTTAATGGTGATATTAATGTTGAGCCACCAATTTCTACTCTTCTCATTGGTGGTGCGCAGATATGTGGTGCACTAACTTGCATTATGCAGGAT
>CAZHOZ010000022.1:0-10745 GCA_964533895.1 uncultured Candidatus Saccharibacteria bacterium
GGCATCAGCCAGCTCGGCTTGAAAAAATGCCTGCGGAACATAGTGATCACGCACTGTCGCCACTAATCTTTGGCGCTGAAACATCGCAGCGTCTATGTCCTTCTCGCCCGTCTGATGTAAAATATTGTAGCCCTGTACTAAGTTCTGCAGCCCGCTAAACACCGCCTCATTTATGGCGTGTGCTCCTAAAGAACCCCCAATAAACAAAATGGTTGGGCGCTTTCCACTCAGCCCAAAATGCTGCAAGGCATGCGCTTTATCTCCTTGCAGAATCTCTGTACGAATAGGGTTGCCGGTAGGAATAAATTGTGCTGAGGTTTTCACGTACTGGAAATGATCTACCGGAAAACCAGTTGCCACCACCCGTGCGTATGGTGCCAAAAGTCGGTTAGTGAGACCCATCGCCATATCTGATTCATGAATAACAAGTGGTACCTTAAGACGCCGTGCTGCCATACCAACAGGCAGCCCAACATACCCACCCTTCACAAACACCACGTCTGGATTGATTTGCCGCAACAGCTTGCGAGCATCCGAAATTCCCCGTGAGAACTTCCAAGCATCTCGAGTATTTGCCGTAATCGTCTGCCAATCAAATAATTCAGCCACTCCACGACCATAACGCCGCAACTTACCACTGCGTATCGTGTGGTAGTGTAAGTTATGCACCTGAGCAAGCTTACGCTCCATTTCTGAACCAGATCCAATAAAGTCTATTGTAACCGGTTCTTTAGAAAGTTTTCTGAGCGCCGCGCACAGGGCCAAAACCGGTGTGACGTGACCGCCGGTCCCGCCGCCCGATACGACTATCCGCATAAGACTGTTCCCTTTCTGTATAGCGTGAAATATTTTGCAAAATCCCCACACCAATCATTGTTGCTAAAAGGCTAGTACCACCATAGCTAATAAATGGGAGCGGGATGCCAGTGAGTGGGATAATACTAAGCATTGCTGAGATATTAACGAAGGCTTGCGTGAGTAGCCAGGCTGTCAATCCTACCGCAACCATCCGGCTAAAACGATCCGGAGCCATTTTCGCAATCCTAAATCCGCGCCAGCCCAAGAACACAAATATCACCACCACAGCCGTAGTCCCCCATAGCCCAAATTGTTCACCAATAATCGCATACACCGAGTCATTGGTAGCCTCTGGCAAGTAGCCGTAGGACTGCAGACTATTTCCTAAGCCCTTACCAATCAATCCCCCGCTTCCTAAAGCGATAAGAGCTTGATTTATGTGATAGTCAGCACCCGTCACATCATCTTTGTGGTTTAAAAAAGTTGCTAGACGAGCTAGCCGGTACGGGAACATCACAATGGTGAGCACCGCTAATCCCAATGTTGCCCCCAAACCAGCACCAAACATCCACAACGGCGCATCTGAAACCCACAGGACCGAAAACGCAATGCCAATAATTACAATGCCAGTTCCAAGATCACGCTGCAAAATTACTACCAGCAGTATTGTGACCCATAAAACCGCTAAAAACGGGAACAGCCCCCGTACCACTGAACGTAAACTATCTCGCCGATCTTCCAACCATGCCGCCAGGTATAAAACCAATGATAACTTCAAAAACTCAGCTGGTTGAAAACTTAATGAACCCAATTTAATCCAACGACTAGCACCATTAACGTTCAGCGATAGCCCTGGAATAAACACCAAAAGCATAAGTATAAACGACCCGACAAGCATAGGTAGAGCCAATTTACGCCAGTGGCTGTAATGCATCCGCGAGGCGATCATCCAGCCCACAACTCCAATCACCACACTGATGAGCTGTTTTTGGAAAAATGAATTACGATCGTTTGCGCCCCCTGTAATGTTAAAATTTACAATCGAGCCGGTCGAATAGATTACGATCATACCCACACCAATTAGAAGTAACACCAGAAGCCCGAGCAAATAATCCGGTCGATGATGCGGCCGCTCACGTACTTCACTAATAAGCCGTGAGATTTTAACCACGCGCGATAAGTCCGATCAACAGCCCCAAACAACCCATAATCGCACCAATTACCCACAAGCGCATAGTAACTTTTGTTTCGGGCCAACCGATGGCCTCCAGATGATGGTGCAGTGGTGCGGAGCGAAAAATCTTTTTGCCCACTACTTTTTTAGAAAAGATTTGTACAGCACTCGAGCCGGCTTCGAGAACAAAGACCACTCCGATAATCGGTAAAACAAAAACTGAGTCTGTGAGCATAGCAATTACCCCCAGTGTAGCCCCAAGTGCTGTCGACCCGACTTGCCCCATAAAAAACCGTGCTGGATAAATATTAAACCAGGTGTACGCTAGCATTGCCCCAACCACTGTGGCGCAGAAAGCTGCCAGTGCGTATAGTCCGGAAAAAAAAGCAATGATCGCATACGATCCATACGCTATCGAGAGCAAACCGCCTGCCAAGCCATCTAGCCCATCGGTAATCGAAACTGATTTAGCGGTAGAAAATACCACCGCCACAAAGAGCGGTACATACAGCCAACCAATTGAAAAGTCACCCACTGCTGGTACATGGATAACATCGTAGCCTAATTTGGCATAGAACCACCATGCGCACACTAAGGATAAGCCAATCAGTGCCAAAACTTGGGTGCGCGCCTTCAATCCGCCACTACGATTAGCCAATCCAAGAATGTTTGATAGATCATCAACCAACCCCAAAACTCCAAACAGTGCCAAAGAAACTAATGGCAACCAAGTTTCAGCGCGGTTCAAATTGGCAGCTAAGGTAATAATTGCAACCGCAATCAGTACGATTGAACCCGCCATGGTAGGAATATTACGTTTATGTTTTTCAGCGTGAAGTTTTGCAAAAACTTTTGCTTTTTCTCCCGTCACCGTTTCGGTGCGCTGTTTGCGCCACCACTTATAACGAAACGCTAGGCTAGTAAATATTGGTGTTGCTACCATAGCCAGCACGAAGCCTGCAAACGCAAAACCAAGTACTGGCAAAAGAAGACTGGTCATAGAATCAAATTGCATAAGGTTACCTTTCAAGCGTCCATTATAGCACTAGCTCCCCTCAGGGGGCACCTGATAATAGCCAAAAAGCTGTTTGGCAACCTCCGCAAAGGCCGGTACGGCACTCCGCTCTGCATAGGTATTAGTTTGTGGATAATCAACGCGCACCAGCATAATAAATTTCGGATCTCCAACTGGTGCGAAACCAATAAAACTACCAATATTTTTGTTCTCTTCGTACCCCTGTCCATTAGCCTTCGGCACCTGGGCTGTTCCCGTCTTACCTGCTATCTTATAACCTGGCATGCGCGTTAAATACCCGGAGCCACCCTCAACCACACCAATCATCATGTTTGCCACCGTATCAGCTGTCTGTTCACTCATAATTCGCTCAGATGTTGGGTTCTTATGCATATCTTCAAGCTCACCGTTCGGCAGCACCTTTTTTGCCAGAACATGTGGCTCAACCTTTGTCCCACCGTTGGCGATTGATGCCATGGCAGTAACCATCTGTAAACTCGTCGTAGCAATACCCTGCCCAAACGTCATATTTGCATAGTCAATATCTGCCGCTTTGGTATCCTTAACTCGCCCGCTAGCTTCCCCTGCAAGCTCAACACCAGTTTTCTGACCAAAACCAAATTTTTGAAGACCGGCATAGAGCATCTCTTTGCCAGCCTTGGTAATTGTATTTGGATTACCGCCCATTAACTTCAGAATATACACCATACCGGTGTTAATTGAGTTTTTTATCACAAGCGACATATCAACCTGTCCAAACTTTTTCTTGTCGGCATTATGAATTGTGTACTCGCCAATCACAACTTCACCAGTATCATTAAAGCCAGTATTCGGCTCGACCTTATCATTCTCAATACCGATCGACATCGTGAGTGGCTTAAAGCCCGAGCCTGGCTCAAACTGGTTGGAAATAGCACTATTCACAAAGCTCGCATAGTTCTCTGGTTTCACTTGGGCGTAGCTGTTTGGATCATAATCTGGTGTATTTACCAAGGCTTTTATAGCTCCAGTATTCGGATCCATTACAATTATACTGCCACTTGCAGCTTTATTATCTGCCACCGCCTTTTTGAGAGCTTTTTCAGCAACACCCTGAATGTAGCGGTCAACCGTCAGCACATACGATGTGCCATTGCGGGGTTCTTCGATAATATTATCTTGTGTCGAAAGAGGAACACCCTGACTATCGGTAATTGCCTTGAGCTGTCCATTACGGCCCGAAAGATCAGCATTAAGATACTCTTCTAGACCATATTGACCCCTGCCGTCACTATTTACATAGCCCGTTAAATGCCCAAACAATGAGCCTTCCGGATAAGCCCGATAATCTCGATCTCGCAAGACAACTCCTCGCAGCTTTAATTCAGCCACTTTTCTAGCGGTCTCTTTGTCAACCTGCTGTTTGAGCTCGACATAGCGATTTTTACCAGTCAAACTAAGATTTTTTTCAAGACTGGCTTGATCGAGCTGAAGAATTGACGCAAGGCTCGCTGCTGCGGTCTTGGGATCTTTAACCAATTGAGGATCAGCATACACATACTGCAGAGAGTTATTAAGTGCTACTGGGTATAGCTCACCATTCTCTTCAATATACAACTCTCCGCGCTTTGCCGGGATCTCAAATTGACGCGACTGTTGGGCAGAAGCTTTTTCTGCATATAAATTGTGCCTTAATACTTGTACTGTCACGAGACGAGCAAAAATAACAAAAAGTGGTAATAAAAACACTAAGGCCAATACGTAGAGCCGGACATTACTCATGCCGTATACAACTGTTCGCTGTCGTGCGCCTCGCAGTACAACCTCCTAGAAACTCTATTTACTACAAAAAATACTAATGCTGTGCGTAACTTACATTTTGCACCGGTGTCATGGCTTGTGCAACCTGCGAATTACGAGCTCCAGCGATTGACTGCAAGCGGGCTGCATCAATGCGCAGCTGTTCCTTTTCGGCTTGCAAGGCAGTTCGTTTGGCCTCTAACGTCGAAAGTCGATAGTTAAGAGTGGAGGACTTTGAAACTTGATTGAGATACAAAAGCGACAGTAAAACCACAAGCGTGATCAACATAAATGAAACAGATATCGGCCCTGCCTGTACACGGGCTTCAACACGAGTAAGATTTTGGTTACGCGCCAGACGCGAAGTACTTGGGTACATATTTGCTCCTTTTGTTTTTTTTGATGTGTTTTTGTTTTTGTTTTATGTAATGCGCTAAATCGGAGTAATTACACTCCGATCCAACTATTTGATAACGCGAACCTTAAGTCGGGTAGCGCGTGGGCTCATATTTCGTACTGATACGGTCATCAGACCTCCTTTTTTGTGTTATTTTTTCTTTTCGACGGCTCGGAGTTTGGCACTCCGGGCGCGTGGATTGTAAGCAATTTCATTGTCTGCCGGAATTATCGGCTTTTTGGTAACTAAGCGAAACTGTGATTCCTGTAATGCTTGTCCTGTAATAGTATCGCATATATCACGGGTAATGTCACGCATTTTTTGCTTTATTATGCGATCCTCTAGCGAGTGGAAGCTAATTACCGCCAATCTACCACCAGGGGCAAGTGCAATCAAAGCTTTTTCAAGCATAGTCTCGAGAACTTCAAGCTCGTGGTTTACAGCGATACGCAAAGCCTGAAAAGTGCGCGTAGCTGGATCAATACGATGATAGCCTTTTGGATACTGGGCTCGGATCAATTTAGCGAGCTGAAGCGTCGTCTGTATTGGCTGCTTTGCTCGTGCCAGCACAATCGCCCTAGCAATCTGACGTGATCTTTTTTCTTCGCCATACTGCCAGATGATATTTGCCAATGCCGGCTCTTCGATAGTGGCAATCAGCTCTGCGGCAGTTTGTCCCTGAGATTGGTCCATGCGCATATCCAGCGGAGCATCGTTCTGGAACGAGAACCCCCTTACCCCATCATCAAGCTGAACACTACTTACTCCAAGATCCGCCAAGATCATATCGGGGGTTGGTAAACTGCTCCAGTCGACCGCAGCAAAATTTGTACGCCATATATGCACTCGTGAATCATTTTTAAATTTTTCATGGAGCGCCTGCAAAGCTGCTTGATCTTGATCCACCAAATATACAGATCCACTACTACCAATTTTTTCCAATACAAGCCGAGCATGACCGCCAAATCCAGCTGTCAAATCAATGTAAATATCGCCTTCAACTGGACATAAAACGGCTAAGACTTCCTCTTGCAATACAGGTATGTGTCGCTGTGTCATGATGTCAAGGTTACCTATTTAGCAGCCAACTGTCTATATATGTTTTTATTTTTGAAAGTTTGTGAGGTGTGTTCCGCTTTTTAAACGGATGTGGCAAGGACCAGTCGTGAAGATTAGTCCTTGTTTTGAACAAATTGTTCAAAGAGTTGAAAGTTTGTGAGGTGGAGTTTTTGGAAAACAAGAATGTGCACGTCTCTATTTGGGTACGCCGAGACACCAAAAGCGCCGCTGACTGCCAAATAGCTAACCTGATTTTATTTTTATATCTATTTCAAAGTTCTAAATTTGAGTAGTCTCAAATCCCCTCACCTAGCTCTCTATTTTGCACTGATGCGGAAATAGCGACCGGCTCGCACCGCAACTATGTCGCGGCCGATACCAGCAAACGCCAGATGATGAGGTTCGAGAGTAATGCGACCCTGCTTGGAATCAAGCTTGGCTTCTACTCGACCAGTTCTAAAAGCTACATTTAAATCGGCAATTTTCTCATCAAGAATATCGCCGCGTAATGCCTGCTCCATTTCCTGGTCCCAAATCTTTTTAGGGTATAAGTGAAGGTACTGTCCAAAGCCTCGAGTTATCACTACTGACTCGCCCAACTCTTCGTGCAAAGCACTCGGAATCGTGAGTCGGTTTTTGGTATCAAGGCGTCGTTCGAAATAATCCATGGGTCCCGCTGTTTCTCCTCGTCATTGCGTAGTGTGATTTTTGACCCACACTAACCCACTACCACAACTATATTACCCACAATTACCCACGTCAACACATTTACATAACTTTTTTGGCGTTATCCACAAGAATATGCAATACTGGTATATAAGAATTATGCCTCGACACAAAAAACGCCGAAAAAAACAACAAATCACCTCGAGCTACATTCGCTCCAGCTTCTTTGGTGTTGAAGACAGCCTTGTTTCCACGACTGGTTTGATTGCCGGTATCTCGGTCGGTACTCACGAGGTTAAATTCATCCTGCTCGCCGGTTTTGTGGCCGTAGCCGTGGAGGCAATCTCCATGGCAGCTGGAGAATTCCTGTCAGAAGAAACCGAGCAAGATTTAACTCACTCAAGGCGTCGCTCCAACCCTGTAATTGGTGGAGTAATTATGTTTATCTCTTATTTTGCAGCAGGCATGATTCCGATAGTGCCGATTTTACTCTTCCCCATTGATTACGCAATCTATGTATCGATGGTCGCCGCTCTGGCTGGTCTATTTATTTTGGGCATCATTAAAGGGGCGCTCACCAAACGCCGCATACTCAGAAGCGGTCTACAAGTATTGCTGGTTGGCGGCACAGCCACCATTATTGGTGCAACAGTCGGGATCTTCTTCAAATCATAGCTAATTTTTACGATAAAAGTCTTCGATATATACCGAAAGCTCATCAATAGACACACGATCTTGTCGCATACTATCCCGCTCGCGCACCGTCACAGCTTTGTCACTAAGCGTTTCGAAGTCGACAGTTATACATAGTGGTGTACCAATTTCGTCTTGACGCCTGTAACGGCGACCAATAGACTGCGTATCATCATACTCGCAGCGCCAACTATCTGCTAAATTAGCGAATATTTTTTGTGCCGCGTCTGACAATTCCGGCTTCTTTGAGAGTGGCAGAATAGCTACCTTTATCGGTGCGATACTCGGCTTCAGACGCAAGACAACCCGCGTCTCACCATTTACCTCTTCTTCGCGATAAGCATCAGTAAGAGTGGCTATAAATAAACGCCCCACGCCCATCGATGACTCAATCACATTGGGGACAAATCGCTCACCAGTCTCCTGATTGAAGTAAGTCAGATCTTTCCCACTAGTAGCCATATGGGCTTTTAAGTCGTGATCGGTTCTATCATGTATACCAGCCAGCTCTTTAGAACCATGAGGAAAGGCAAAATATACATCATGGGCCGCAGCCGCGTAATGAGCTCGCTCATCCTCGCCATGCTCATGCCAGACCAAACTTTCCTCTTGAAGACCAATGTCATTACGTAAAAAGTCACGCGTGGTGGTGCGCCAATTTTCATACTCCTGCTCACGATCCTCTGGTGCAATAAAATACTGCATTTCCATCTGCTCCAACTCGCGTACCCGGAAGATAAAATCGCGTGGTGTAATTTCATTACGAAACGCCTTGCCGATTTGCGCGATGCCAAACGGCACTTTTGCTCGCGTTGTTTCGCGCACAGTCTCGTAATTTACGTAGATACCTCCGGCTGTCTCCGGACGAAGATAGGCCTTGGTAGAGTCATCAACCACTGCCCCCAAATGTGTTGTCAGCATCATATTAAATTGGCGTGGTGGCGTAAACACATCTTTTTTACCACAGTTTGGACAAGCCTTCCCTACCAGCAGCTTGGCTAGCTCCTCGAGGTTAGTCGTATCGACTCCAGCTACGTGGTCAGCACGGAAACGATGCTTGCATAACTTGCAGTCAATCATCGGATCAACAAAGCCCGCTACATGACCGCTGGCCTCCCAGAGCTTAGGGTGTTGGATGATTGCGCTATCTAAGCCATGAATATTGGCATGACGATAAACAAACGCCCTCCACCATGCGTTTTTGAGGTTATTAGCTAGCTCCACCCCATACGGACCATAATCCCAAAAACCGGCCAAACCACCATAGATTTCGCTAGCCTGAAAAACAAAACCGCGCCGTTTTGCAAAACTGGTAATTTCTTCTAGATTGAGACGTCGACGCTCTTCTGCTGCCATAATGCGCCCTATTATATCAGATTTATCCAGGTTTAGGAGCCCGCTAAAGAGCGAGATTTGAGCTGATCAATGCCGGTCTGTAAGCTCCAAAATTGCTGCACTACCGGCTCTAGCTCGGCAAGCGGCGCGGCTACACCCTGAATGCGCGCCAACTCTCCCACAGTATAATCCCGACACACTCGCCAAAGCTTTATGGCCGCCAGGCTCATCTCTACACCACCAGACTTTTCAAATACACCGTCGCGTAGACGTAAATAACGTTTATCGAGCGTTAAAACTGGCGACAACCCATGACTCGAGAGATTTTTTACCAAAGCGGTTGCCCACACAAGCTGGTGTGCGCAGTTGTCGTGAGTATGGTGGGCTAGATATTCTAGTGCAGCCGTCAAGAAATCGTACCACTCTGGTTCAGAGCTCTGTTCAGCAATAGTCTTTTCCGTAATCTCTAATAAACCCTGAGCCACCACCAGTGACTGGTAATCAGTCATCAACGCTTCATGAACGGCAATCATACTGGCACCAGTTACTACTGGTAACCCCTTCGACTGGGCACAATGTAGCTCAACTTCCATACCGGGTTCCAACATACCTCGTAGCTTGGCCTGAGGTTTTCTCACTCCTCGCGCTACCACAGTCTCCCGCCCGCTATCAGCAAAAAAAACTCGCACCAATCTATCAGCCTCACCAACATCTCGACGCGACAAAATAATTGCCCTTCCCTTAAAATGCCTATTCATGATGCGGCCAGGCTGTACTGTACTGCTGCGATCAGATCTGCCGGTGTCGATTTCTGCTTGACTAAATACGCTTGCACTCCCAGCGTTTGCTGCAAACCCTGATACAGCCCAATATCCGCAGCTTCGAGCACCGTGAGAAGAATAATTGGTTTATTATTACTGGCCGTTTTGATGCGAATGTCTTTCAAAAGTTTCAGGCCATTCTTACCGGGCAAAAGTACCTCCGAAACAACAATGTCAATTTCACTCACTTCCAACTGTGCTAATGCCTCTACTGCACCGTCGGCATGGATCACCTGATAACCAGCGCCCTCAAGCGCTCTACCATATACCTGTCGAAAAATCTCGTCTTCATCTACAAGTAAGACTTGCTGCTTCATACATTTATTGTAGCACCCACTCTCAACCTTCTAATGGTATTTTCAGCTGACGAATGACGCGAAAATGAAAGTACACCAACCCTCGCACTACCATGATGCGCATCCCAGCAGCCTCACACCGACGGCTCAACAAGTACCCTCTAATTGACGCCATAGATGGCTTGCGGGCAGCGACAGAAAGTGCATCCTTACTGCCGGCAACCACCAATTCGTCGGGGACAATATAAGTACCCTGACAGCACATTACCAAGTCATCTCCTCTTTGTCTAAAAACCATCGTAAACTGCGCGGGCGATAATTGCTGAATAAAAGTTTGTAAAATTTGAGACTGCATATTTGCTTCACCAAAAACCCGCGGCAATCGTCGCTTACGCTTCACGCTAACTCCGGGTAGTGCTTCTAGATTTACCCTTACAAGCCCCCAGTTGTGACTCTGCTGGATCAACTCTGGTGCGATAGAACTCGGGTCGGTATACAACTGACGAGCGATTTCTGCTAGATAAATATATTTTTTTGCAGCTTCAAAAGACAACCGATGGTCACCCATGTTGAGCGCTGCTTCTATCGCCACCAAACTTGATTGAAGCTGCGCTGACACATAACTCACCAGCACCTGCTTCGCACTCTGCTCTTCACCCCACATATACACTCCAGCTTACCTGCGCATCAACAACACCAGCAAGCATGAGCT
>CAZHOZ010000023.1:0-7128 GCA_964533895.1 uncultured Candidatus Saccharibacteria bacterium
GTGAGCTGGTGAATATCACAGATGGTCCGTTTAAGGGATTTGATGGTCAAATTGCCGAAATTGACGAATCAAAAGGAAAAATTAAAGTATTGGTCTCGATGTTTGGTCGTGAAACACCAGTTGAGCTGGATAGTTTACAAGTAAAACGCGTATAAATAATCCGTGGGAGGCTTTCACAAAAGCTGCTGGTACCACGAAAGGAGTAAAGTAATGGCAGAAAAGAAGAAAATAAGTGCTAGTTTGAAGATGGTCATCCCGGCTGGGGGCGCATCACCGGCTCCGCCGGTTGGTTCGTCTTTGGGTCAGCACGGTGTGAATATGATGGATTTCATTAATGCCTTTAATGAAAAGACCAAGGATATGAAAGGCGCCCAGTGTCCGACTAAGATTTATATCTACGAAGATAAGAGCTTTGATTTTGTTGTGAAGGGAACTCCTGCCAAAGTACTGATTAAGCAGGCACTTGGTTTGCAAAAGGCTAGTGGCATTCCAAATAAGGAAAAAGTTGGCAAACTCACCCAGGCTCAATTGACTGAAATCGCCGAGAAGAAGATAGATGATTTAAATGCTAATGATATTGAAGCTGCCAAAAAAATTATCGCCGGCACGGCTCGTTCGATGGGCGTAGAGGTAGAAGCAGAATAATCTAAAACGTGGGAGGCTCAGTGAGATAAGCCGCTAGCACCACAAGGAGAACAACTATGGCAAAGAAAACTGAAGAAACTCCGGAGATTACTCCTGAAGAACAAGCAATTGTTCAGGAGGTAGCCGAAGAAGTCACAGAAAATGAAACAGCAGCCAAGGAAGCTACAGTGAAGAAGGTCACCGCCAAGGCTGGTAAGCGTAGTGCGAAGGCTGTAAAAGAAGCCGAAGAAGAGGCCGAAAAAGAGGCTCGCAAGGCCGAGGCTGCAGCAAAAGAAGACGCTCCAAAGCCGAAGCAGAAACCACGAGTCAAGAAGTACTCTAAAAAGCAGAAAGCTATGCGTGAAGCGATTGATTTTGCTAAGCTCTATACTACAGAAGAAGCTGTTGAGCTTGTCAAAAAAATCAGCCAAGCCAAGTTTGACCCGACATTTGAAGTGCATATTCGTCTTGATATTGACCCCCGCCAGGCAGATCAGATGCTGCGTGCTTCTACAGTACTACCTGCGGGCACCGGTAAGTCGGTTCGTGTTGCAGTACTCACCAGCGACGAAAAAAAAGCCAAGGCCGCTAAAGACGCTGGCGCTGAGCTGACTAACTCCGAAGATCTTTTGACTGCTATTAGTAAAGGCACATTCGAGTTTGACGTGCTGGTGGCAACTCCCGACATGATGCCGCAGCTTGGTCGTCATGCCAAAACTCTCGGTCCGAAAGGGCTAATGCCTTCACCCAAGAGCGGCACTGTTTCAGCCGATCCGGCAGCTGCGGTTGGTGAGATTAAAAAAGGTCGTTTGGAGATTAAAAACGATGCTAATGGTATCGTCCATGCTGCCGTTGGTAAGCTTTCGTTTAAAGATGAGGATCTTTTGGCAAATCTCAAGGCTGTACTAAACTGCGTACAAGCCAATCGCCCAAGTGGCGTGAAGGGCACGTATGTAAAAAGTATCTCTGTGTCCGCCACGATGACCCCAGGCATAAAGCTGGATCCGACTGAACTTTCGAAGAAGTAAATCGCTGTAAATTCTCATAAATCAAGAAATAACACCCTCTAGTCAGTGGGTGTTATTCTTATGCTTGGTAGAGCGTGAGTCAAACCGCTACACTAGATAGGTACTTGTACCTAAAAAAGTGAGGAGAAAAGATGGTTGGATTCCATCTTGGTCAGTTTGAAAGTAATCCAGACGGAAGAATAATTCCAGATCTTGATAGACTTTCGGAAATTGTGAATGGATTACGTGCCCTTGACCAGCGCATCGTACTTACGCAAGGAACATTTGATTTGCTGCATATTGGTCATGTTCTATACCTGTCTGAGGCTAAAAAGCTCGGTGATGTGCTAATTGTCGGGCTTGATAGCGACCAGAAAGTGCGTGAACGAAAAGGCGAGGGGCGCCCCATTGTTCCAGAACATGAGCGAACTGCAATGCTGTGCTATCAAAGGCCGGTTGACTTGGTAATTGTGAAGCAGCATGACTTTTCTCATTGGGAACTCATTGATCGTATTCGACCAGATGTTTTGCTTGCAACCGAGAAGACATATACAGAAGCTGAGCTTGCTGAGTTGAACGATCTTTGTGGCGAGGTAGTTGTGCTTGAGCCAATGTCTAGCACCTCAACGAGTGCTAAAATTCGTCGCGCCCAAATTGGCATGAAGGATCGGTTGGGGTCAGCGCTTGCAGCTGCCTTTCAATCGGCTGCACCTGACATTGTCACTGATGTGATGTATCAAATTCTTGGACTTAATGAAGGGGCTGATAATGCTTGATCGGACACGTCCTGCATATGGAGTATACGGAACATATGGAGTGTATCTGTATGTGCCAGTAATTCATGAGGGCATACGACGATGGTTACTTCGACACGGCGAGGCAAGCTTTGTTGCATTGGTGGGGCCGGAGACATTGAATAGGTATCGACCGATAGTTAAAGATATTCGACGCTTGCCAATTGATGATGCGAAGGTAGCTCTTCGAGCTTTACACTTAAGCTACGATTTACGTATTTTGGAGTTTGATGAGTTACAATCACTGGACGGTGAGGTTAGCTCACTAGTGATGCCAAAAGACGAGCTGATGGTTGACGCCGCACAGTACTTACCGGCGTCAGTAAGTCCTATTTTTGAGTCGGCATTCTTGCGCTGGGATGACAACAATGTATTTTTGTCTGACCCGCAGCCGAGCCACACTAGGCCGACGGTTCGCATTGGAAGCATTTGGGATGACCTGGAGGATCTTACCGGTTGGAGCCCGGATTGGTGGCGTCAAGTGGCTTCTGCTCTGGTTGTGGGCGGCGATGTTGTTGTGGCGGAATACAACCAGCCCATGCCAAGTGAAGAGGCAGTTTTGATACGAGGTGACCCGCGAGCACTTTTTAACAAAGGTGTTCAGATTGAGCTATCTTCATATCTACACGCTGAAGCTCATGTTGTAGCTGAGGCAGCTCGTCGTGGTATTGCAACCGATGGCGCAGACTTGTACGTTACCACTTTTCCCTGCTCGACGTGTGCGAAACTCCTTGCTGCTACGGAAATTGCTCGAATCTACTACCGCAACGGCTACTCAATGCTCGATGGCGAGAGTGTGTTGATTGCGGCGGGTATTGAGATTATTCACGTTATATAAATACAACCCCCTGCTTATTGTGCAGGGGGCTTTTAGTTAGGTGGCGAGCTTTACTCGCACCGGCTCAAAGTCGGGAGCTTCTGAGTCTCCAACAATGACATGAGCATGCAGGTGCGCAATAGAGGCGCCAGTTCGCGCCATCGTACCAACACGCATGAAATGAGAGTAAGCCTCCAGCTTATATCTCATCTCTATCTCTGTGATAATCGACAAATAACTCCACTTTGCGTCATTTGGCATCTCGACGAGTGACGTGTAGTGCTTCTTGGGAATTACCAAGAGATGTATCTGCGTAGAAGCGTACGGAAAGGCATTTGACGTAACAAACCAGTGGGCATTTTCCAGGATTATCTCTTCGGTTGTGTTATCGGTACAAAAACGACAAATTCGAGCCTGTTCGAGTCTTTGCATCTCGGTGCGTTGGGAGTCGGTGCGTGCCGCAGCGTGATTGTAGTAGGACCCTTGCCAGCCGGGGACTTTCTCCCACGATTCAAATGCTATGTTGGTAATCTGCCGATTTGACAACGAGGGTTTGCCCACCCGGGATTTGCGTTCCCACCACGACCAGTGTATTGGCGGGAAAAAGGTGTCAGCCTGGAATTTTCCTACAATACGAGTGATTTCCAGACGCTGAGCATAGACCTCGGCTAGAGCGTATAGCTCAGCTCCACCGATTACCCACAAGAGTTCTTCAGAATCCTGCCAACTGGCAAGAAATGATTCGATGTCGTTAACCGGAGTAGCTCCGGGTAGTACCGTAGCTTTTCGAGTAGCGACATAGTTCTGGCGTCCGGGTAGTAGTCTTCCAATTGATTCGTGAGTTTTTCGGCCCATCAGAATTGCATGGCCAGTTGTGAGGTGCACAAAGTGTTTCATATCTTCGGGTATATGGCCCCAGGGTAGTTTACCGTTGAGACCAATCTCGCCATTTTGTCCGATGGCCACGATCATCGCGATGGTCATATTGCCACCGGGATTGAACGAATGGCCGAATGAGGGTTGTAGTCAGAAATTGCAAACTGACTCGGTCTTACGTCGGTAATCAAGTTTACTCCTTTGAAATCGGTGCTAACGACAGGTAACTTGCGAGGTTTGCGAGCTAGCATAGTATGCACTGCCTCCATCTGGTCTTCGTAGATGTGGGCATTGACAATGTGGTGAACGAACCAACCAGGCTGGTGGCCGGTGAGGTGCGCTAGAGCTAGCGCTATTGCGGCGTACTGAACCATGTTGGAAGGGACTCCCACCGGTACATCGCCCGAGCGCTGAATCATCTCAAGATTTAGCCGGCCTTCCAGTATGGTCACTTGCACATAGCCATGACATGGAGCAATAGTTGGTGTGGGCTGATGTCCGTAGGCTCGACTCAGGTGTCCAGCCAGCCAATTTGTGATGACATGTGTCTTCAGAGTTGGTTCGCGTTTGATTTGATCAACCAGCGCCAACCATTGATGAAACGAATTTCCGTTTGGACCTGGGTAGTTGGCAAAAACATCACCGTACGAGGCGGGACCGATGTCGCCGGTAGCTAAATCACGTTTAGAGCACTTAGCTTCGGTTGCCCAAGGGCCCCACCAGCTGCAGCCGAAGGCTTCGAATTGCTCGAGGGTGCGCGCGCCATTGATCATTGCGCACAGCTCACCGATAGCACCCAGCCAAAAACCGGAGATGTCGCGTTCGGTAATCATCGGAAATACTTTCGCCAGATCAAAACGCATTGTGGCTCCAAGCATCACCTTGGTGGCTGGTCCTTGACGAGTAGACTGCCAATCGCCTTCATGCAAAATCGTTTGCAATATCTTGCGGTACTGCATCTCTGGAAGTGTCATTTCTGACCTTTCTTGTGAATGTACAAGAACAGATTTATCGTATCAGTATTTTGATTTGCTATAAACCATAAGTATATAGTAATTATTGACGCACTTTCACTAATCTGTTACTATACCCAAGTACGAACCGAAGACAGGCGCTGGTTTAGAAAACTAAACCTTAATTTGCTCCCGAGGCGACGACGAAAATCTTAAACGATATCCGTCCCACTTCATGTCTTCTGTGCTCGCACCGAAGATTTTTTAATATCAACTTAAGTTAAGGCTGAAATATTGACGTACAGTGCCGGCGTTAGCTGGGAGTCGGAGCAAGGTGTAGTGCATTCTACAGTGAGCGAGGCTTGCAACTAACAACGCCGCTGTGCGTGACAAGATTACAGCCGGGGAGTCAGTATGGCAAAAACCCGCGCTCAAAAGGAACAAGACCTCCAAAAGTTGGTCGAGAACCTAGATCGTGCTAAGCTTGCCGTTCTGGCCGACTACCGTGGCCTCGATGTGCCAGCCATCAGTGAGCTCCGTAACACCTTGCGTGAAAACGGTGTCACGCTGACGGTTGCCAAAAACACGCTGGTTAAAAAAGCAGCTGAGAAAAGTGCCAAAGAGATCACTCAGCTTGATGTGTTCTCGGGTCCGATGGCAATCGCCTTTGGTACTGATGAGGTAGAGGCAGCCAAACTCATGGCTGATTTTGCAAAAGCCAATGAAGCCCTCGAGATTGTTGGCGGAATTGACGAAGCTGGTGAAGTTCTCACTCGCGAAGCCGTTATGGCTCTCGCGCAGCTTCCAAGTCGCGAACAGCTTCTGGCACAGGTAGTTGGTACAGTTGCCGCTCCACTCTCGGGCATGGTCCGAGCTCTGAACGGTAACTTATCAGGACTGGTGTATGCACTGCAAGCAATTAAAGAAAAGAGGGAAGCGACTGCCTAACATGAATTTCGTTGTTGATGACAAAATATTTTTCACACGTACAGCTAGTACGCCTTAGAAAAATCTTTCATCATCGCCTAGAACTTCATTGTTATCCAGCCCCTTCGCAACTCTGTGTTATTACTAGAATAATTTAAGGAGAATATTATGGCCGAAGAGACCAAGAACGAAGCTGTTGAAGCAGCTGACAAAAAAGAAGAAAAGAAAGAAGTTCCAGAAAAGTTTGCAAAGCTTGTTGCTGAACTTGATAAGATGAGCGTACTCGATCTTTCCGAGTTTGTGACTACCCTTGAAGACCACTATGGTGTGTCTGCGGCTGCTCCAGTTGCAGTTGCCGGAGTGGCTGCTCCAGCCGGTGACGGTGCCGCAGAAGCTGCCGAAGAGAAGAGTCAGTACAATATCTTTCTCCAGTCTGCTGGTGAAAAGAAGATTGACGTCATTAAGGCTGTTCGTGAAATTACCGGACTTGGCCTGGCAGAATCTAAGGCTGTAGTCGATGGTGCCCCAACTATGGTGAAGGAAAATGCTCCAACACAAGAAGCTGAAGAAGCTAAGACTAAGCTCGAAGCTGCTGGTGCTACTGTAGAGCTTCAGTAAGACTTATAGGATACCAACACTAATAAGTTAAATCCACCCTTTACAGGGTGGATTTTTGATAACAAAAAACTCAGTCTTACGTGAAGACTGAGGAAGTGGTCGTGTGACCAGGAAGCTGCTCTTTGCTGGCGGGTATAATCCAAAGCGAGCGCCAGATAATCATCCAGAACTTACGCCAGGGCAAGTTGCCAACGTAGGCGAAGTCATGGAGCATGATGCCTGGGCCACTGGAGTTAACCTGGTGCCAACCGGTGATACCGGGGAGCCAGGCTGACCTTTGCTGAAGCCAGCAGTTGACAATACCAAGACACTCATCGTTTTTGTTTCGAATCATGTCGATATTCATCTGCATCAGCGGACGCGGTCCGATGAGTGCCATTTCACCACGGTAGATGTTGAAGAGCTGTGGCAGCTCGTCAAGACCGTGATTGCGCAGGAAATTGCCCAGCCAGTTAGACCGGCGAGCGTTGTGCTAGGCATCGAGATATTCTTCGCCATCGCGCAGTGGGCGC